>JACZVN010000055.1 GCA_022572625.1 Patescibacteria group bacterium
AATTATAGTTTTTTCCTGGCCCGTGCCTGATGAAGGAATAACCGCTAAATTTCGCGATCCAGATTATCCTTATCGTAAATGGATAGGAGAGCATTCGGCCATTGATATTCGAGCCGGGCAGGGGACAGCTATTAGGGCCGCTGCTTCCGGTTATGTAGCTAGGGCTAAACACGGAGGATTAGGATACAGTTATGTAATGCTTATCCATAATGATGAATTTTCTACTGTTTACGGTCATGTTAACAAGATATTAGTTGAGGAAGGTGAATATGTAAAACGAGGAACGATTATTGCTCGTAGTGGAGGGTTACCTGGTACTTCTGGGGCTGGCCGATTTTCCACTGGACCACATTTACATTTTGAGGTAAGATTAAATGGTATCCCTGTTAATCCTGAAGATTATCTGTTATAATAAATAGATAAATATATAATAAATTAATTTAAAATATAAAATATATTTAAATTATGAAAGCATTTAAACTCTATGTTACAGAAGGTGGAACAAAATTACAATTGAAATGGTTAGGAGCTTTACTGGTTGTAATAGGGATTACTATTTCAACGGTTGCTCTTTTTAATTATTTTCAATTTCCAGTTGAACCAGGAGAAGAATTTGCTTTTTCTGCTCGGGCTTTAATTATTAAGGAACTATATGTCGCTGCTGGAGTGGGAGTTTTAGGAGTAATATTTCTTTTGGCTGGCACTTTTTCAGCTGATTCAGATCAATAAATTATATGACTACTTCGTCACGAAGAGAATTAAATGGTTGGTGGAAAACAGAGATTAGTTCAACTGCCTCCTTAGTTATCCTTATACTGGCAACTATAACCATTTTTGGTATCGGTGCTTTATTTGTAAGAGTGTATATCAGGATTTGGACTGAAATAGGGCAGTACGATAGCAAAGTAATTTATTTTCCGGAAAAGTCAGGTTTATTAGAAAAAATAATTTTACCTTAAAATAAAGAAATATAATTAAATGCTTGGTATCTATTAGGATATCTATCCTATAATAGGGAAGTGGTTTTTGAGACTATCAAGGGACGCACAATAATGGTTTTACGACTCTTGTATGAAGGGAAAGAAAAGAGGGGTTATTTAGACCCCTTTTTATTTTATCTATATTCTTTTGTTAATTACTATTAATTATTTAATTTATAAAAGATTTTTTCGCCAAATCTTAAATCTATATACTTTAATACTTCCCGGTTATCAAATTTTTTTTCTAAAACTAAATCTAAGCTATTAATTTGCTTGTCGAATTCTACCTGAGAATGAATAAGGATATACCAACCTTCTAAAGTATTAATTTTAACTTCATACATACCCCCTGATGGATCTATTTCTATATTAGAGACTATAATGCCATGGTCAATTAAGATATCGTTATTTATAAAATCAATTAGATTTTTGAATAATTTAATGATTTTAGGATTATTTAAGCTGGTTGAGGTATTATCATAAAACATCGGTAAGGCTATTTCTTCATTATCATCCCTATCTTCTACCATAACAAGCGTCGTAAAAGGAAGAGTATCTTTAGTATTATTAAGCTGATTATCTCCCCCATTCTCTGTCGCCCTATCCTCAATAATTTCGTTTTTAAGCGAAGGGATAATTAGTTGACCGTTGGGATTTAAATAATAAATAGTATTGTCTCCTAAAATTTTTAGTTTAGCTATTGGTAAGAATTCAGTAATTTTTATTCCGATACTGGCGGTAATCCATTTTTTACTGACGACCATGGAATTAATACGGGAATCTTGATCAGCCAATTTCATTAATCGTTCTTTACTAAAAAAGATTAAATTAGTCCGAGTTAGGAAATATAAATATTTTTCATTCATTAAATTATAAACCATATTTTTTACTTCATTTTCTGATATTAAACGTGGATTTTGATCAAAGACAATTTCTACATTTTTTATTTTTGTTAGGCCGGAGAACAATAAGACATAAATAGCCGAGCCTGATAATAACATACCTAAAGTTAAGATAACTAAAAATTTTGTTTTTAGTTTTTTCTTTTTAGCAAAATAATCTCGACTGGCTTTTTTCCGAGAAGTATGGATAAAAGGTTTTTGATATTTATTGTACATATCTTTATTCTTGGTGCCACTGAAGCTTAGGTTGATAAGAATAGTGGAGTTTTTCACGCTCTTTAAAGCGTTGAATAGCTAATTTAATTAATCGATCCAATAATTTAGGATAAGATAGCCCGGAAGCCCGCCATAATTTTGGATACATACTAATATTGGTAAATCCAGGAATCGTATTAAGTTCATTTAAATAAATTTTCTGGCCAGATAAAAGAAAATCTATTCTGGCCATGCCCTGGCAGTCTAAAGTTTGGTAGGCCTGGATGGCCAAGGCCTGAAATTTTTTTGTTAATTGTTTGTTTAATTTAGCGGGAATAACTTCTCCTGATTTGCCGTCCACATATTTAGCTTCATAATCATAAAATTCATTGCTTGGAATAATTTCTCCTGGACAAGAAACTAGGGGGTCATCATTACCCAAAACACTAATCTCAATCTCTTGCACTTTTTTAATCGCCTTTTCAATTAATATTTTTCGGTCATATTTACTGGCTAAACTAATGGCTTGAATTAATTCTTGGCGGTGATGAGCTTTGGTAATGCCCACGCTTGAGCCAGCATTGGCTGGTTTAACAAAACAGGGATATTTAATTTCTTTTTCAATTTGTTTTATTAATTTTGATTTATTCTTTAACCAATCTTTTTTTAGAAACCAGACAAATTTTACAATTGGCAGTTTATAATTCTGCCAAATATTTTTTTGAATTATTTTATCCATACCCACTGATGAGCCTAAAACATTAGCGCCAATATAGGGTTTATTTAAAGTATCGAAAAATCCTTGAATCGTGCCGTCTTCGCCAAAAGGGCCGTGTAAAACTGGGAAAAACAGGTCAATTGATTTAATAAACGTGGGAATAAATTCTCCCCTCTCCCCTACCCTTTGACCAGACAATAATTTTTTTGCATCGCTTCCTTTAAGCCATTTTCCATTTTTAGTTAGGCCAATCAAAATAATTTTATATTTTTTCTTATCCAAGGCTTTAATCACGGCCCGGGCTGAAACTAAAGAAACTTCATGTTCAAAAGATCGTCCACCGAATACGATGCCAATAGTTAGTTTCTTTTTTTTCATGTATTTTATTTTATTTTTTAGAATAAATAAGGGATAAAAATAATTAAACCAATAATCAAGGCCATTAGTGAAGCAATTAAGACAGCCGCGGCCGAGATATCTTTTATCACTTTTACCTGATCATGAACTTCCGGATGGAGAATATCCATCATTCTTTCTATTCGGGAGTTTAAAAGCTCTAAAGATAAAACCATTGCTATAGCGATAATTACTAACATCCACTCCAGAGACGAAATACGTAGTATCACACTTAGAATAACCACTAATAAGGCGATAAAAAGCTCTATTCGGAAGCTATACTCTTCCTGATAAGCCGCTCTTAGGCCTTGAAAAGCAAAGGAAAAGTTTTTTAATAAGCTTTGCTTTTGATTGTTTTTATCCATGATCTTTTATTTAAACTTTAATCTAATAATTTAAAAATTTTATTTCTACTTCGAGCCCCTTTAATTAATCTAATTTTTTGTCTGGGTATTTTAAAATAATCAGCTAAAACTTTAATTACCGCTTGGTTAGCTGAACCTTGAATCGGTTTGGCTTTAACCCTAATTTCAAAAGAATCAGGAGATTTTTTAGTTATTTGCTGTTTTTTAGCGCCGGGATTAACTTTTACTTTAATCAGCATGCTATTAGATCTCTTCGCCGGCTAAAAGTTTTTTAATAAAATCTTCAATTTCAATACCATTGGGGTCATTTTTAGAGGGAATTTTATACATTTTAGGAATATAATGCTCTCGGCCATCCTCATTTTTTAAGATAAGATATTCAATGGTTTGTTTCATCTCATATTTTTCTGCCAATTGATTGAAAAATTTAATATCTTCTGGGCTATATTTTTCATACCTTTTAATTTTTTCAGTCATAGATAATAGATTAAATTAATTTTTTAAATATTATAAATTTTCTAAAATTAAATCATCAGCATTGTATCGAGGGTGAGTAATGACTAAAACTTCAAAAATTTGATTATTTGTTTTTTTAAGATAATGCCACTTATTTTTGGGAATTGGAATAATATCTCCTGGTTTAACTTCCAGAATCTGATCACCAATAATTAACTCTCCTCGCCCTTTTTCAATATAGTAGATTTCCTCCATTTGGCGATGCAAATGTTTATCGGCCGTACCAGTCACCTCAACGTGAGCAATGCTTATATTTTTTGAATTATATAATTCTCTTAACAAGCCGCAGGGATCTTGCTTAGGTTTAATATCATTTTTATTTATTTTCATCTGCTTAAATTAATAAGATGATTTTATTTAATTTTATCTTCTGTTAATAATGTATTTGTTAGCCAAGAACCAAGCCAAAGAAAAATAGATAAACCAACGGCTGACCAAATACTGCTGACTTCAAAACCTTTAATAAAACTA
>JACZVN010000056.1 GCA_022572625.1 Patescibacteria group bacterium
CACATCAGCCCCGAATCGCTCGCACTTACCCCTAAGAACTTCTTCGTTGGCCAGCCCAATTTTACAACTCGGACACCAATTAATCGGAATTTTGGCAGTATAGGCTAATCCTTTTTCATAAAGTTTTAAAAAAATCCACTGAGTCCATTTATAATATTTAGGATCAGAGGTATTAATTTCTCTTGACCAATCAAAAGAAATGCCTAAACTTTTCAATTGTCTTTTAAATAAAACTATATTTTTCTTAGTGATTTCGACCGGATGAATACCAGTTTTAATAGCGTAATTTTCAGTTGGCAAACCAAAAGCATCCCAACCAATGGGATAAAGAACATTATATCCCTGCATTTTCCTTTTACGACTCAGGGCATCCAAAGCCGTATAGCTTCTGACGTGGCCCACGTGGAGACCATCGCCAGAAAGATAAGGAAATTCAATTAAAATATACGCTTTTGGCTTCTGATCAAAATCAATGGCTTGATAAAGTTTTAATTTATCCCATTGTTTTTGCCATTTCTTTTCAATTTTAGTATGATTATGACTATTCATGGCTGTTAATAACTAACCTTGTTTTTTTTAGCTCTTAAGTTATAATAGAAAATACCATTTTTTTATTATTATGAAAGATAAAATCGCTATTAATTATAGCATTAAATTGCTGACCAAGCAAATTATTCAGTCATTTATTCTGTTTTTAATTCATCTTTTTCGTATCACTGATAAATATACGAAAAAAATGTTTTCATTTAAACAATTACCAATAATAATTATATTGGTTTTTTTAGTTTTTTCTTTTTCAGAAGTTGATACAATTTATCGCAATTCCTTCGGTCGCAGCTTGATTTCCCAACTAATTAATAAACAAGCAATGATAGTTGAAACTGGCTTGCCTATTGCTTCTTTAGGTAATTTAGATCAAGAAAATATCAAACCGGATTTTGAAATCGCCGGTTTTTTAGATAGGGAAGGAACCGCATTTGATCCTAATGAAATTGCTTTAACCCTGGGAGGGAGCACCCTTATGGCGCCCTTTACTGAATTTAATGAAGCGATTATCCAAACTAGAACTGAAATAGAAATCTATACTGTTCAGCCTGGAGATACAATTTCAACCATTGCTCAAAAGTTTAATTTAAATTGGAGCACCATTTTATGGGAAAATAAGCTTAATTCCTGGTCAGTTATTCAGCCAGGAGATGAATTGCGGATTCTGCCTTTAAATGGCATTAGTTATAAAGTAAAAAAGGGAGAAAATCTCTCCTATATTGCTAAAAAATATAAAACTTCTTTGGCCGAAATCATTCAATTTAATGGGTTAAATGAAGACTCAACCCTAAAACCAGGGGAAATTCTTATTCTGCCAGCTGGCTCTCCGCCGCCTCCGCCCAAGCCTAAATATCAACCAATAAAACCGGTTTTTGTTACTGAAGATTACACCTCCTATTTGGGTTGGCTCCGCAATACCAAGTGTCATAAATTCATCGCTCGACAATGTACCTCCTGGGTTGCTTTTCAATGGACCACTGAAGAAGGGCAATGTGTTCCTTCATGGGGTAATGCTAATTCTTGGTATGGCAACGCCAAAAGAGCCGGCTACCAAACCGGATCGGCACCTCAAGACGGAGCGATTATGGTCCTAACCTGTAGTAGCTGGCTTTGCCAAAGATACGGACATGTTGCCTATGTTGAAAATTTTAATAATAATACAGTGACTATTTCTGAAATGAATGGCCTTAAACGATTAGCTTATTCAAAACGAACCATTAAAAATATCACTAATAAATGGCAAAAGGGCTGGATAATTCTTGGCTATATTTACTCTAAATAAAATTTTTAAAACATTTAAATATAAAACGTAGAAAATCAGGGGTTTAACCCCTGATTTTTATAATTTAAGCTTAACTTATGCACTTGACTTGTTTAAAATTTAGAGTTATTCTTTAAATAGTTAACAGTTCATTACAATCTTAATGTAACGGAGGTTATAAACATGAAAAAATTATCAGTCATGGTAGCTATTTTACTGCTATCCTTGTTAATGATTGATTGTGGTTCTTCGCGTACTCACTCAAAAACTTCTTTAGATTATCCAAGACCAATCAACCAGGCTAAAAATAAACCCAGATTCTATGTTGAAGCAATTAGCATTGCTGATTCTGTTTCTAATAAAACATCTGGAAGTTCGATTATTAAAATCTATATTCCTTATTCAGAATTATTATTTGAAAAAACCAGTCAGGGTGGCTGGCAAGGTTCATTTGAGGCTCAAACTACTTTGACACACCAGGGAATCACTTACGGTTACTTTTCAAAAATCGGCACGACCTTAACAATTACTAACTATGAAGATACAAAAAATAAACATTTGTATGCAATGATTGATATAAAGTACACTGCTTCCCCTTCTCACTATCTCTTAAATGTCAGAGTGACCGATCGTTCAAATCACACCACTTCTTCCTTGACAATGCCAATGGCGATTAGAGGAATATCGGAAAATACTTTTGATATTAGTGACCTAGTAACGATTCAAAGCGGTGCCAATGGAGAATTCACTTTTATTTCTACTGACACCACTGATAAAAACCTATCATTCAGAGCTGCCAACTATCAAATCTTAAACCCCTGGCGACCAGCCGCGTTTCTCTTTGATATTTACTGGCCTTTGAATTTACAAAATGACAGTAGCGATCTCGTTATTGAATATCAACTGGAAGATCAAGATGGGATTATTTTTATTAAACAGGGTATTTTTAAAAATGAAGTTATAAAATCATCACGGATCATTGCCGGCATTCAATTTTTCTTACCCGAGAATTTAGGTAGTGGAAATTATACACTGGTTGTACATACCCATGTTAAAAACCGAAATACGGGTTCTAATATTTTGTATAGCTATATCGTTACTAAACCTATTAGATTTTACTCATTTATTCCCCGATCAAAATTAGAAATAGCAAATGCGATTGGACCTTTAAAGCTTATTGCGCCTGACTCTGTACTTAAAAATTTAAAAAATGCCAAAACCAGAAAAGAAAAAGCAAAAATTTTTTTTGATTTTTGGAAAAAGTATGATTCGGTTGTTATGACCGAATTCTACCAACGAGTTGAATACAGTAATAAACATTTTGGCTCACGTCGCCAAGGATGGAATAGCGATCAGGGCCGAGTTTATATCAGATTTGGTCCGCCGAGCGATATCTCTCGATATGTCATGCCCAGAAATAATATTTCTCATGAGTATTGGCATTATAGAAACCGGTCAACGGCTAATGTTAGTTCGCCCTTTTACCATAAAGTATTTATCTTTGTTGATAAATATAGTATTGGTGATTATACTTTTGGCCGAGGAGATATATGGAGCCACAATTTAAATGAATATGATCATTATTAAAATGAGCGTTGAAAAATATCCAACGCTCATTTTTTTTATTTGACTTTTTAAACATTTAATTTATAATTAATTTAATCAATGATCTTTAACAAAAAGGAGGTATAAAGGTGAAAAAATTATTTGTCTTTACCTTATTAAGTCTAATATTAATGAATGGTTGTACTGCCTTAGGTTTTAATTCCTTGAATAATGATCAGGCAGACTTAATTCGGAATGAATCAAAAAATCGTCCGCAATTTTATGTTGAAACAATAAATATTGCTAAGCCCGACCAGGATAACAAAAATACTTTACTAATTTTAATCAATCTTCCCTTTTCTGAACTTGTATTTCAAAAAAATAATAACGGCTGGCAAGGTTCATTTGATACTTGGGTTCGCCTTAATTCTTATGGGACAAAACAAACCTATGTTATCTTTCAGGATACGACGATGACAATTTTAAACTATCTAACCACTAAAAACAAAAATATCTCAGCCCTACGTTTAGTAGAATATAATGGCCAATCAGGTAATCAGCTATTAGATATAAAAGTGATTGATAATCTAAGTAACCAGTCATCAAATTTAAATCTTCTGTTTAATGTCCGATCCATTAGGTCCAATAAGTTTAACATTAGCGACCCTCTCTTTATATCTGAAAACGCCCAAAAAAGAATTTCCCCTATCATTTTTGATCCAAAAACCAATCAACTAATGATCACGCCAATTAATTCGCAAAAACTCAATCCGTGGCAGCCCTTGAACTTTATTTTTGAAATCTATTATCCAGACCAATTAATGGATTCCCTTTTAACAAAACAAGTGGTGGTTGAATATAAATTACTGCGTAAAAATAAACCAGTATTAGAAAAAAAAGAAATTATTAAAATTACTGCCCAAACCAAAAATCGAGAATTAGTTAATTTTCAATTCTCCCTGCCGGATAATTTGGGAAGTGGGAATTATCAATTAATCTTGCAAGCTTTTATCCAAAATAAGGAAACGGACGCGGTCGAATTGACCAGCCATCGAGTGGTTAAACCAATAAACTTTATTTCTTCTGCTCCCAAGTCAAAACAGGAAATAAATAAAATTATCGGAACGTTCGCCTATATTGCTCCTTCATCGGTTATCA
>JACZVN010000057.1 GCA_022572625.1 Patescibacteria group bacterium
CGTGCAGGGATTTCCAAAGTTTTGATTATTCCATCTAGGATTCTCGATGATAAATTTTGAAGATTATCGGGATTAGACAGATGCCCACCTAAAATCTTTTTTGTTCGATTTAATGCGTTATTGCGTAGACTTTCTGGAATTCCCTTCGCCATTTTTTTAAGCGCATATTCAACTAATTCCCGATCTGAACCCTCTCTACCAAGCCAACGATGGCTTCTAACTCCTGGTTCACCGTTCAAGGCATCTATTTCTAAACCCCCGTCATCGGCCAAGGCGGGTAGATTGAATTGAGAAAAATAACCCTTGGCTTTTAAAATAACATTTTCCTTAAAAGTCTGGCCAGTTTCATCTACTATTTTAAAATCATCAAAATCATTTAGATTAACTATTTCTAAATTTAAATCGCTTAATAATGTTTGATATTCTCCGGCTTTTCCCGGATTAGTGGTAGCCACTAAAATCTTTTGCATATTATTGATTTAGGCTCTACTTAAATTGATTAAAACCTCTTATGGTGAGAAATATTGCTTATGAAGAAACCTAGCTAGTTTCTTCATTTCATCTTGATAGCAAGTGAGTCGCTGAGCTAATTCTTTTTCTTGTTGATCATTTAATCGTTCTTTGATGCTCTGATAATCTTTTCCCCCGTTATGCACTCTAAACTCACCCTCACCGCCAACAGAAACTATCAGGCGGATATTAGAATCAACCTCTCTATTTTTATAAAATTCTGTTAAAAAATGCTGGGTTCTTCTCTTTAATTTCTGATTCCTTTCTCGCCATTGTTTATATTCTAATGTCTCATCATTTTTAGAATATTCTTTTACTGCCTCTGAATAGGCATTATACTCTTTAGCTCTTTTTACATCTTTAACAGAAACTCCATATTTCTCAGCAATCTTATGAATAATTTCTTTTTCATTTACAAACCTCTCTACCGGTTGATTTGGGGCGCTTATTTCTATCCACGGCGCGCTTATTCCACGATCTGTATGGCCTTCACAAGAAGCAACGGTTGGCAATCCTATAACATTAAAAGCAACGATCGCCCCTTTAATTTGATCATCAACCTTTTCACCTAAAGAATCAGTAAACTGGTCAACTTCTTTTTTTTCTTTCTCCCACTTAATCTTTTTCTCTAATTCTAATGATTCGACCGCTCGACTTTCTGTTTGCTCTCTCTTTAAATTGTTCAAAAATATTAGCCGTGCAAACGACATATATATCAATCTTACTCTTTTTCTACTCCACTACTAATAACCTCTTCGTCTTCTTCTAAGAGTCTGGTGCCGAAATCTTCTTTTCTGGTAGTTATCTTTTGTGTTTTGCCATTGACCTCTATCTCAATGTCTCCGCTATCAAACGAAATCCCTTTTTCCTTCATCAAAGCTAATAATTCTGGATTAGCTACATTTCCATTATAAAATACTTTAAGTTCTTCCTCAGTTAATTTAATAACGCCTGGTTCACGTTCTTGTGGCGCCTCTGAGGAAGGAAATTTTTCAAATGAGTTCATAATTTAATGATTAAATTAATTAAATAAATAGAAAAAATATTTGCTATAGTACTGGCGGAGAGGGAGGGATTCGAACCCTCGGTACGGTTTAACCCGTACAGCAGATTAGCAATCTGCCACTTTCGGCCACTCAGTCACCTCTCCGTATGCTCAAAATTAAATGATATTTTTAATGATATTTTTATTTATAAATTATAACCGATATTGCTAAAAAGTCAAATTTGTGCTAAAATAGTTTATTAAATTTAATACTTACTTATGATCAATTTAAAAACTCCAATTAGTCAATTAACCCGGGTTGGTAAAGCAACGGCTAATCAATTGGAAAAAATAGGTTTAAAAACAATTCAAGACTTGATTTATCATTATCCCTTTCGTTATGATGATTACAGTAAGATTTTTACTATTGCCAAACTAAAAACGCAAAAATCAGGCACAATTAAGGCTAAAATAAACCTGATTGCTAATCATCGTTTGGTTAAAAAAAGAATGATTATTACCGAAGCCATTGTTTCTGATGAATCTGATTCGATTAAAATAATCTGGTTTAATCAGGGATATCTGACTAAGGTCCTTAAATCCGGCCAAAAAATCTATTTAGCCGGCAAAGTTAATTATGACGATTATTATGGTATACAAATGGTTAACCCTTCTTATGAAATCCCTTCCCGGCCCGGACTGATCCATACTGGACGTTTAGTGCCTATTTATTCAACCACGGCCAGACTGAGCCAAAAACAAATCCGTTTTCTGATTCGCCAAACCCTTATTCTGATTCAGCAAACAGAAGACTGGTTGCCTCGGATGATTAGAGCTGAACATAACTTAATTGGACTTTCATATGCTCTAGAACAAATTCACTTTCCGCAAAACCAAGACTGGTTAACCAAATCCTCCCGGCGCTTAAAATTCGATGAATTACTCTTAATTCAATTAAAAAATCAATTGGTTCGGCAAAAAATAAAAAATCGACGCGCGCCGCAAATTAAATTCAAACTAAAACAAACTCAAAATTTTGTTAAAAGTCTTCCCTTTAAACTTACTCAAGCTCAAAAAAAATCTTCCTGGGAAATTATTAAAAATTTAGAAAAAAAATATCCCATGAATCGCCTTTTAGAGGGCGATGTAGGGAGTGGAAAAACGGTTGTCGCGGTCATCGCTATTTTAAATACGCTCCTCAACCACTATCAAACAGCCTATATGGCCCCAACAGAAATTTTATCCGAACAACATTTTAAAACCATATCTAAATTATTGGAAAATTTTAATTTTAAAATTGGACTTTTAACTAGTGGTAATAGTAAAATAAATACCAAAGCAAAAATAAAAAAGGCAGAACTATTAAAAAAAATATCAACCGGGGATATCCAGTTGATTATTGGAACTCACGCTTTAATTCAAGAGAAAATAAAATTCAAAAATTTAGGACTAGCCATTGTTGATGAACAGCACCGATTTGGTATTAAACAACGAGCTAAATTAATCCAAAAATCAATTTCAACAGAACAAAAAAATTATTCCCCTCATTTTCTTTCTCTGGCGGCCACCCCTATTCCGCGCTCGGTGGCTTTAACCTTATATGGCGATCTTGATTTGTCAATTATTGATGAAATGCCTCCAGGAAGAAAAAAGGTTATCACTAAAATTATCAGACCAGCTAAAATAAAAAATACGTATCAATTTGTAATTAAGGAAATTAAAAAAGGACGACAAGCCTTTATTATCTGCCCTTTAATAGATCCTTCAGATAAATTAGGTGTTAAATCAGTTAAAGAAGAATATAAAAAATTAAAAGAACAAATTTTTCCTGACTTTAAAATCGGTTTGCTTCACGGCCGGCTTAAAACCAAAGAAAAAGAAAAAATTATGAAAGACTTTGCCCAAAATAAAATTAAAATTCTTATCTCCACCACTGTAGTTGAGGTAGGAATTGATATCCCTAACGCTTCAATCATGATTATCGAAGGAGCAGAACGTTTTGGCTTAGCTCAACTTTATCAATTGCGCGGCCGGATTGGCCGGAGCCAGGATCAATCTTATTGTTTTTTATTTTTAGAATCTGAAGGAGAAAAAACAAAAAAAAGGCTTCAAGCCTTAAAAACAGCCCAAAATGGATTTGAATTGGCAGAAAAAGATTTAGAATTACGCGGCCCGGGTGAAATATTTGGCCATAAACAATCTGGCTTTATGACTGACTTAAAAATAGCTAAACTTTCTGACCTTGAAATTATTTCCCTAACCCAAAAAACAGCCCAGCAAATCTTTAATCAAAGTCCAAATTTGGAAAAATATCCGTCCATAAAGAAAAAAATAAACCAATTATCACTTACCACTCATTTGGAATAAGAAATAATGGTTTAAAACTCTAAAATAATTGAGCTATGGCTTCACTCAAATTTTTAATCTCAGAAAATACTCCCCCCTTCAAAGCTTCAACAACACCAACAAGCTTAATATAAAATACAGATTTCCGATTCAATCCTGTAGAATTCAATCTCTTAAGAATAAATTCATAAATTTCCAGTTCTACTTTACATCCTTCTAGCAAAACTTCCCTTTTTGTTTTGTTAGTCTTTTTATCATTTGTTATTTTATCATCATAAAAATACGGAATTTCTCCAACCGAGATATCGGGAACGGTACAATATGCGTTGCGCGGTTTTCCGCTACCGAAATACCAAACCGAAGAAAAAGAAATCGATGTGCAGATACAACTACGTGAACAAGACCGCCAGAATTTGTCCCAGTTAAAAAATCTTACTTTTTTTACTGAGTCGGGAAAAGAAATTCCACTCAGCGCCATTGCCAAATTTACCGTCAGAAAAGGTCTCGGAGAAATTAAACGTGAAAACGGCAAAACATTTTTAGCAATCAAGGCCTTTACCACCCAGGACGATATGGGCATGCTTTATCAAAAAGTCGACCGGGTTATGAAAGGATTCGAAATGCCTTACGGCTATACCTGGAGTAAAGGTGAAAATTTCGCT
>JACZVN010000058.1 GCA_022572625.1 Patescibacteria group bacterium
AATAATGGTAAAAATAATGAAGCCAAACATTCTAAATCTTTGGCTAATAGAAAATTCGTACTCTACTTTTTCATCTTGATTAAGTGTTTTTTGCCAAATTTTTTGATAGGTCATAGTTTACTCAATTTCTTTTAAGCGAAAGTCATTGATAAATAATAATAAAAATAATCCCAGTAAAAATAATAATAAATAACTTAGGGATATATTATTAGGGAAAAAAAATATCCATTAAACCCCATAACCCCCGCCAAAACATAATAATAGATAATCCAATCAGGATAGAATAAAAATCTTAAATCATCAGCCAAAATTATCATTACCCCTTCCACGGCCAAACAATGTTTCATTAAATTCTGATTCTGTATATTTTGTTTTAAAATTTCTAATCCTTTTCCTCGATTTATATCTGAAAATAACCTAAAGTTTATTTATTAACAAAAGGTAACTTTAATTTCTGAAACCAATTTTTTCTCTTACTAAAAATGAAAATATAGAGAATCTCTAAAATCGCTAGAGTATTGAGCACTAACAGAGCAATAAACCACCACTTATCTTTAAGCTGGGCTGCCTTCCATAAAGCAACTCCTTTCCAAGGTAAAACCCAAACAACAAGTAATAGAATAATCCATTGATTTTGTGAAAAAAATTGTTCAATCATATATTTATTTTTTATAACTAATTATCTTATTAAAATAGTTTTTATTTAATCTGATGACCGCCAAATTGTTCTCTAATAGCCGATAAAACTTTACCAGTGTAACTTGGGTTCTTTTTAGACTGAATCCTGAACTTTAAGGCTTGTTCAATAATCTTCGCTTTTACTTTCATTTCTTGAGCGGTTTTAACAGTCCAGGCCCCTTCACCCGTATGACCAACCGTTGATGAAACTCCTTTTAAATTTTCTCCGTGTAATTCAAAAGCATCGCTTAACCATTCCATTAACCGGGATTTTATTACCGTCCCGTGATTATAGACATCAACTACTTTGGTCAAATCAAGTTTATAATCTGCCTTTTTTAAAATAGTAAACCCTTCGGCCAGGGCCTGCATCATTCCATATTCAATTCCGTTATGGACCATCTTAACAAAATGTCCAGCGCCCGCTCCTTTGAAAAATTGAATTCCACCCGGAATAGATAAATCCATAAATAGCGGAAGTAATTTTTTATAAATCTCTTTTTTGCCGCCAATCATTAATGAAGCCCCGTAACGCGCTCCGTCCGGACCGCCGGAAACACCGACGTCAATAAAATGAATTCCTTTTTTGGCCAATTTTTTTGACCGTTTAATTGAATCTTGATAAAAAGAATTTCCTCCGTCAATAATAATATCACCCGGCTTTAAAAATTTAACTAAACCCTGACGGCCAAAAACAACTTCTTCAACCGGCTGGCCGGCCGGTACCATCAGCCAAATAATTCGCGGACCTGAAAGTTTTTGGGTTAACTCTTGCAAAGAATAAGCGCCGATTAAACCTTGTTTTTCTAAATCACGAGTCACTTCCGGCGTTCTATTTAATCCCAGAACCAGCCAATCCTTGGCGATCAATTGTTGGGCAATATTTCCACCCATCTTGCCCAGGCCAACTAAACCGATTTCTTTTTTTAAAGTCAGGTCTGAAATTAAAGGACCTTCAATTGCCTTTGATTCACGGCGAATATTATTAGTATTCCGAGGGTAGCTTTTGAGCGGGACCAGATTACGGCGCCAAGCTTTAATAAAAGGATCAATAAATTTCCACATTGACTCCACCTCTTCGGTGCTAACAAAAAGGGTTTGGTCTCCGGAAATGCAGTCTAATAAAAGTTTTTCGTACTCTTCAGTGTAGGAAAATTTTTTCCTATTTTCACGATAAAGAAAATTAAAATTACGTTCCTGAAGTTCAAATTTCAACCCTGGTTTTTTTGACCAAAACTGAATGGTTATTCCCTCCTTAGGCTCTAAATGGAAAATCAATTTATTTTTAAAATGAATTTTAGTTTTAGGCGGGCAAAAACAAGGAGAGGAATGTTTAAAGGTAACAATAATTTCCTTTTTACGGTCTTTTAATTTTTTGCCGCTTTCTAAAATAATCGGCACTCCTTGCCAGTGAGAAGAATTAAGAAAAGCTTTTATTTTAAAATACGTTTCAGTTTTAGATTTTTTCTTAACCCCTTTAATATTTTTATAGCCTTGATATTGGGCGCGAAAACTAAAATCTTTGACTTGAGCTTGAGTGGAAAACTTAAGCGATTTTAAAGCGGCGGCCCGTTTTCTTCTAATCGATTCGGATTTAAATTCTAAAGGGCGATCCATGGTCATTAAAGCCAACATCTGCAGTAAATGATTTTGGCCAACATCTTGTAATGCACCCACACCGTCATAAAAACTACCCCGATCTTCAACACCAATAGTTTCTAAAAGTTTAATTTCAATCGATTCAATTAGATGATGATGCCAACTTTTTTCAAAAAGATTATTAGCAAATCTAAAACTTAAAATATTTTGCAGCATTTCCTTGGCTAAATAATGATCGATCCGATAAATTTGCTCTTCTTTAAAAAGCTGGCCTAAAACTCGATCAAGTTTCTGGGCGGTCTTTAAATCTCGACCAAAAGGTTTCTCCACTAAAACCCGGGTCCAACCCTCGGCTGGACTGCAAGGTTTGGTTAATCCAGAAGAAGCCAATCGCCGGAAAAGTCCTTCATAATACTGCGGTGGAACAGCCAAATAAAAAAGTTTATTAGCGCAAACTTTCCATTGGCCGTCAATTTGACCCAATCTTTGAGCTAATTTTTGATAATCTTGACGCTTTTCAAAATGACCTGATTGATAAGAAAAATAATTTAAAAAATTATCCAATCGCCGGTTCTTTTTTAAACCAAGATGTTTAAGAATAGATTTTTTAAGATGACGACGAAAATCCTGATTAGAAAGATTCTGACGCGAGAACCCAATAACAGAAAAAAGACCTGGCAGCTGGCCGTGTTCAAATAAATGAAAAAGAGCCGGCGCTACTTTTCTCGAAACTAAATCTCCGGTTGCCCCAAAGATGATAAAAACCGTCGGAATATTTTTTAAATTATCTATTTTCATATTTTAAATATCATTTAAAACTTAAATCATATTTTTATTTATTCAAGATTTGCGGTAGACCTTCTTCCCTGGCCGCCCCGGTGATTCTAATTAATTCTGCTTTTTGCCAAAATTCTTTAATATTTTTAGCGCCGCTGTAACTCATTCCCGACTGTAAGCCGTCAATTAAAGTATTTAAAACTTTAGCCACTTCCCCCTTATAAACAACGCGGGTACTGATTCCTTCAGGCTCCCGATCCAATCTTGCCTGATCATTTTCTAAAATATTTCGATCAAAAGAAGCATCACGCGAAGCTAAACCTCGATAGACTTTAAAAGCCGCACCGTTTTCAATAAAATATTCACCTGGTGATTCTTTGGTGCCAGCGAATAAACTGCCAATCATAATCGTCGAAGCGCCGGCGGCAATAGCCTTGGATAAATCGCCAGCCACCCTAATTCCTCCATCGGCAATAATCGGTATTCGACGACGACGGGCCGCCTTAGCCGCTTGTAAAATAGCGGTAATCTGCGGAACGCCCGCTCCGGCGACAATTCTAGTCGAACAAGCGGCACCCGGACCAATGCCAATTTTCACGGCGTCAGCGCCGGCGGCAATCAAATCTTTTGTTCCCGGTCCAGTGGCCACATTACCAGCCACTATATCTACTAAATGATATTCCTTTTTTAACTGTTTAATTAATTTAAGACAAGTTTGATGATGGCCATGGGCAATATCAATCACTAAAGCATCGGCTCCGGCTTTAACTAATTTTTCCGCCCGTTCCAAACCGTTTTTAACCCCAATCGCTGCCGCTACGATCAATCGTCCCCTTTCATCTTTAACTGCGCTTTGATAACGATTCATTTTAATAAAATCAGCGGCCGTAATTAGACCGCGTAAAATTCCTCTGTTGTCTACTAAAGGTAATTTTTCAATTTTGTATTGATTAAAAATCTTAATTGCTTGCCGAGGTCTAATATTTGGTCGAGCGGTTATTAACTTAGAACGGGGCGTCATAATCTTAGTAATATTAATATCTATTTTTTGACAAAAACGGACATCACGAGCCGTAACGATCCCTTGTAAAATTCCTTTTTGATCGATGACTAAAATGCCGCTGACTCGATTTTCTTTCATCACTGCCAAAGCTTCGCTTAACTTAGCTGATGGATTCCTACTTCAAGGATCAGGAATAAATAAATTTTCTACTCTTTT
>JACZVN010000059.1 GCA_022572625.1 Patescibacteria group bacterium
TAAAGACTTTTCAGTCACTTAAATTAATTATTTAAATTGACGACTGACCGATCCAATGGCTAAAGTCACTGCCATATCAGCAAAATATCCCTGATACTTTAATCCACAATCTAAACCGATAATATCACCATTTTGGATAATTTGTTTGTTTAAAGGTACGGCATGAACCACTTGATGATTAACTGAAGTACAGAGGGTGGCCGGATAAACTCGGCCCTTTTCCTTAAAACCCTTAAAAGCCGGCTTAGCCCCGGCTTTTAAAATTAATTCTTCCGCTAATTGATCTAATTCTAAAGTAGAAACCCCCTTAATTGTTTTAGCGATCACTTCCTTTATTACCCTAGCTAAAATTTTTCCAGCCTGACGCATAATAGCAATTTCCTGAGGAGTTTTAATAGAAATCATAAATAGGACAAAATATCTTTAAAAACTTTTTGAATTGATTGTTCACCATTAATCTCAATTAATTTTCCCTGGCGCCGATAAGATTCAATCACTGGTCCGGTTTTTTGATGACTCCAAATTAATCTTTTTCTAATAGAGACTGGTGTATCATCTTCGCGCTGAATAATTTTTCCTTGACATTTTGGACACTTAATCGCTCGGACGGAAAGCGTTTTACCCGAAATAAAAAGAGTACCGCATTTTTCACAACTCCGACGTTTACTTAATCTCTTAATTGTTTCTCGCTGAGAAATCCAAATAAAAAAAACATGCGTTATTTGACGACCATGTTTTTTAAGGACCTTTTCTAAAGGCGCTACCTCCGGCATTCGCCGCGGGGTACCGTCAAAAACAATCCCTTTATTTTTAGAAATAGCTTTAAGTTTGTCTTTAACAATCTCCACTATCATATAAAAAGGTACTAATTTCCCCTGATCAATTCTCTGGGCTACTTTTCTGCCTAGCGGGGATTTAGTTTTAACCATTGTTCTTAGAATATTGCCAATTTCTAAATGAACTAAATTAAACTTCTGTGCTAAAAGTTTGGCCTGGGTTCCCTTTCCTGAACCCTGGTGTCCTAATAAAATAAAATGAAAAGTATTTTTTTTTGCCATTAATTAAACTATATATAGTTATAATCCTTCGTACTCATGCATGGCAATCTGGGCCTGAATTTGTTTAACCGATTCTAGTACCACACTAACGACAATCAAAATCGCCGCTCCGCCAATAACAAAAGTAGACAAGCCAAATACACCTTGAGTAATAATCGGCAAAACAGCAATTAAACCAAGGGATAAAGCCCCGGCTAACATAATCCGATTACTGACCTTAGATAAATAACTAGAGGTTGGCTGACCAGGCCGTAAACCTGGTATAAATCCGCCTTGTTTTTGTAAATTATCCGCAATTTGACCAGGATGAAATATAATACTGGTATAAAAATAAGTAAAGGCCACCACTAAAGTAAAATAAAGCAAACCATAGACAAACTGATTCTGAGTTAAATTAACAAATATTTGACCAACATTTGCAATAAAAGAAGTACCAGACCTCATCATTATCTGCCCGACCAATCCAGGAAATAAAACAATTGAAATAGCAAAAATAATTGGAATCATTCCGGCCTGATTCACTCTTAAGGGTAAATAGGTATCCATACCACCATACATGCGATGACCGCGTATCCGCCGGGCATAAGTCACTGGAATATTTCGCTGGCCTTCGGTTAGAATAACCACCCCGGCAATGGTAATTAAAGCTAAAATTGCTAGAACCAACAAATTAATTAACTGGTCCATGGAAAAAGTAGCAATCGTTTGTTGTAAAGTGCGGGGCAGTCCTTCAACAATACCGGCAAAAATGATCAGAGAAATACCATTACCAATTTTTTTCTCTGTAATCAATTCACCCAGCCACATTAAAAAAATTGTCCCGGCCGTCATAGTTAAAACAATGGTGATCAATTTAAAACTGGTTAAAGAACTAATAATAGGCTGAGATGACTGCTGAAAAAGCATAATCAGTCCATAAGACTGTAATAAAGCTAGAGGCACAGTTAATAAACGGGAATATTGATTAATCCTTTGATGACCGCCTGATCCTTCTTTGCTTAATTCTTCTAATCGAGGGACGATCATAGTTAAAAGCTGCATAATAATTGAAGCGGTGATATAGGGAGCAATACCCATGGCGACCAGGGAAAAATTAGACATGGCGCCGCCAGAAAGAATATTAAGCATACCTAATAATTCATTGCGTGAGAATATATCTTTTAAACTAGCCACATCAACTCCAGGCACTGGAATGTGAGCCGCAATTCTAAAAATTATCAGCATAGCCATTACAAACAGCAGGCTGTTTCTTAAATCTTTAATATGGATAATTTTTCTAAATTTCTGCCACATACTATATTTATTTTATAATTTTACTACCTTTCCGCCAGCTTTTTCAATTGCTTGTTCAGCCGTTTTTGAAAAAGCATGGGCTTCAATAGTTAACTTCTTGGTAATTTTTCCTCGAGCTAAAATTTTAATTTTTAATGGTTTTTTTCTTATTAATCCATAATCAATTAATTTAGCTGGATTAACAATTTCTTGCTTTTTAAATTTAGCTTCGATATCTTTTAAATTAACTACCTGCATTCTTATAAAATGACTATGAAAACCGCGCAATTTAGGTAAATTTCTAATATTTCTTTTTAAACCTCTAATTTTTAATCCTTTTTTTCCACCTGATCTTGACCGCTGACCCTTTTGTCCGCGTCCCGAATAAGTACCATGACCAGAAGCATTGCCTCGACCGATTCTTTTCTTTCGATGTCGAGAGCCAGTTTTTGTTTTTAAATTAGATAATTTAATTGCCATAAAATAATAAAAGTTAATCTTTTTTAAAGCTATCTAAAGCCTTAATCGTGGCCCGAACGTTATTAATTTTACTTTTAGATCCTAATATTTTAGCGGTGACATTTTTAATGCCGGCTAACTTTAATACATGTCTAACTACTCCGCCAGCCACAATCCCATGTCCCTCCGGCGCCGGTCTAAACAAAATCCTAGCCGCCCCATATTTTACTCGAACTGGATACATAATTGTATTATTAACTATTTCAACTTTAATTAAATCTTTATTGGCTTTCTTAATTGCTTTTTGAATGGCAATGGAAACATCCGCTCCTTTGGCAACACCAGATCCAACTCTTCCTTTGCGGTCGCCAATGACCATACAAGCGCGAAAACTTAAACGCTTTCCGCCTTTAACTACTCTGGTTACCCTAGCTAAATCAACTAATTGCTGTTCGAATTCAGGTTTGATTTTAACATTGGGCGTATTTCTACGAGTTACTCTTCTTGGTTTAGCCATAAAACTAAAATTTTAATCCTCCTTTTTTAATTCCTTCAGCCAAAGCCTTAATTCGGCCGTGAAATTTATAACCGCCGCGATCAAAAACTGCTTTGGTAATTTTTTTCTTGCTCGCTTTTTCCGCTAATAATTGGCCTAATTTAAGGCTAATTGCGGTTTTGGTAATTTTTTTCTTTGATTGATTAGTCTTGGAAATAATATCCTGACTACTCACCGCCGCTAAGGTCTTACCTTTTTGATCATCAATTAATTGGGCGTAAGTGTATCGGTTACTCTTAAAAACTGAAATCCTCGGACGTTTAGCGGTTCCAGAAACTTTGGCTCTTACTCTTTGATGCCTTCTTTTTCTATTAAGTTGTTTTTTTTGTTTAGCCATGATTTTACTTTTTTATTTTAAGCCGCAGTCGTGGTCGCCCTTTTTCCAGCTTTTCTTCTAATAATTTCATCAATATATTTAATCCCCTTTCCCTTATAAGGTTCAGGTTTTTTAAAACGTCTAATTTGGGCCGCGCTTTCACCTACTAATTGTTTATCAATACCGTTAATGGTAATAATATTTTGTTCCACTTTAATCTTAATCCACAGGGGAATTAAAAATTCAACCGGGTGAGAAAAACCAAGTTTAAGAATCAATTTGTCTCCGTCAATTTGAGCGCGATAACCAACTCCCACTAATTCTAATTTTTTTTCAAACCCCTCGGATACACCCTTAATCATATTAAAAATTAATCTATTAAAAGTCCCCCAAGAAGACCGCTCCTGCTTAATTTTGGAATTTTTAACTGTAACCTTTAACTGATTGTCTTCGATTTTAACATTTAAAAAATCAGGTATCATTTGTTTAAGCTCCCCTTTTGGTCCATTGACCGTAACCAAATGATTATCTACTTTTATCTCCACTCCGGACAGGACAACAATAGATTGTTTAC
>JACZVN010000060.1 GCA_022572625.1 Patescibacteria group bacterium
TTTATTTTTAGATTTAGTTTAACATCAAAAACACGTTGGCAGTGTTCACAGATAAAATGGTGATGGTTATTGACAAATCCATCAAATCTTTTGATTGTTCCTAAAATTTCTCCCACCTCTCCTTCTTGTTTTAAGAGATTAAGATTGCGATAGACCGTACTTAGGCTAATTTGGGGTAATTTTTTTCTTACATTTTTATATATCTCTTCGGCTGAGGGGTGGGTTCTCACCGTCCTTAAGTAATCTAAAATAATTTTTCTTTGACTGGTAATTCTTAACATATAATTAATAGTAATTATTCCTATTTAGATTTTATTAGTAATAAGAGAGTTAGTCAAGAAAATATTTGTGGAAAACTTACCAAATTAATTTTGACAATTTTTTTTACTTAGTATATACTTGTTTAAACTAGATTTAACAAGTAATAATTTTAATCTAAAATATATGTCACTAAAAAATAAAATTAAAAAAATTAAAAAGAGAGAAGGCAATATTGTTCCATTTGAAAAAGATAAAATTACAAAAGCCATTTTAAAAGCTGGTCAATCTCTTAAAGAATTTGATATAAAACAAGCTAAAATTCTTTCTAATAAAGTAGTGGAGATGTTAAATACACTTTATGCGGATAAAAAATTTCCTCCTCGAATTGAAGAAATTCAGGATATAGCAGAGATAATTTTAATGAAGTATGGTTTTACTAGGTCGGCCAAAGCTTATATTATATATCGCCAGGAACACATAAAAGTTAGAGAAGCTAAAAAAGAACTTCTTTCCGGTAGAATAACTAAGCTCCCACTATCTTTAAATTCTTTAAGAGTAATAGCCAAAAGATATCTTTTAAAAGATAAAACTGAAAAAGAAATTTTAGAAACACCCGAGGGAATGTTTGATCGGGTGTCCAAGGCTTTAGCTTTAGTTGAAAAGAAATATAAAATTCCATTTCATAAAATTAGGGAATGGCAAAAAAAATTTTATGAAATAATGTTTAATTTAGAATTTTTACCGGCTGGAAGAACCCTGACCAATGCAGGAACTAAACTCCCAATAATTTCCAATTGTATTGTTTTACATATCGAAGATAGTATAGCTGGAATTTTTAATACCCTACGAGATGCTTCTTTATTGCAGCAGTCAGGTTCTGGATTAGGTTTTCCTTTTCATTTATTAAGACCAAGTGGAACATTAACGATCAGAACAAAGGGTGTGGCATCCGGCCCCATTTCATTTTTAAAAGTTTATAATGAAGCTTTTGGAGTAATTAAACAACAAAGTCGTCATGGAGCAAATATGGCGGTCATGCGCGTGGATCATCCTGACATTCTAGATTTTATTCATCTCAAAGAAAGGGAGGGAGAATTGAGAAATTTTAATATCTCCGTATCCGTAACTGATAAATTCATGGAACAAGTAAAACAAAAAAGTAAAAAATTATGGATCTGTCAGTTTAATAACAAAAAATTAAAACCAAAAAGAATAGTTAGAGATAATCATGGAGTTATATTAGACATAAAAGAAATAGATATTACCGCTGGGGGAATTATGGATGAGATTATTAAAGCCGCTTGGTCTAACGGCGAACCGGGAATTATATTTATTGACGAAGTTAATCGAGCTAATCCATTGCCAGGATTAGGACGCATTGAAGCATGTAATCCTTGCGGTGAACAGTTTTTACATGACGGTGATGTTTGTAATTTAGGATCTTTAAATTTAGATAAATTTGTAATTGGGAATAAAATTAATTGGATTAGACTGAAAGAGGTTGTTCATCTGAGTATTAGAATGCTTGATAATGTAATAGATATTACTAAGTTTCCATCTGAAAGGGTTAATACAGTTTTCAGAAATAATAGAAGAATAGGATTAGGAATAATGGGATTTGCTGATATGCTATTTCAATTGAATGTCGCTTATAATTCAGAACAGGGAAGACAGATTGCCGCTAAAATTATGAAATTTATTCAAAATGAATCTCATGTCATCTCTCATCAATTAGCTAAAGAAAAGGGGGTTTTTGCAAATTATCATTTAAGTGTTTACAAGGAAAAAGGGATTAGAATGAGAAATGCAGCTTTAACAACAATTGCTCCCACGGGTAGTATTTCTATGGTGACTGAAGTTTCTTCTGGATTGGAGCCTTATTTTGCCTTGGCTTATGTTAAGGAAGTAATGGGAGGTGAAAAGTTATATTATACTAATCGTCACCTTGAAAAAAAGTTAAGAAAAGAAAATCTTTATTCAGAAGAATTAGCGCAAAAAATTTCCCTAAAAGGAACAATTCAAACCATTAGGGAAATCCCTGATTCTATTAAAAAAGTTTTCGTTGGCGCTCTTGATATATCTGTTAAGGATCACATTAAAATGCAGGCTGTTTTTCAGAAATATATTGATAATAGTATTTCTAAAACAATTAATTTTCCTTACAATGCTCCAATATCTGACGTTTTAAATGCGTACATGTTAGCCTGGAAATTAAAATGTAAATCTTGCACTGTCTATCGATCAAGTTCCAGGGAAAAAGAAGTTTTAACTTTAGCCTCTAAAAAAGATAAACAGATAATTTCTTCACCTATTTTAGATATAATAAATCCTTCAGCCAAGATTTGTCCTGAATGCAGAGGAAGGCTTGTATCGCAGGAAGGGTGCCTTTCCTGTCTTGCATGTGGATTTGGTCTATGTTCCATATAAATATTTATATTTAGTTTTATGATTGAATTTATGGATTAGATCTGGTCCATAATTATCAAGATAGAATTTTCGTCTTAAAAAAATTTACAGTTTTCGGTGGTATTACCCATTAGTATTTTTTATAAAAAAAGACCCATTTTTGAAGAACAAATGAGTTAGTTAAAAAATTATTTAGTAATTTTTTTTAGTGCTTCCAAAGGTAAAAGAGCGCATTTTAATCGTAAAGGACTTAATTCAATTTTAAGTATCTTTAAAATAAAATTTTTATCCAGCTTTACCAACTGGTTCTTTTTTTTATTTTTAACATACTCTGTTAACATTGAAGCGCTGGCCTGAGAAATGGCACAGCCAATGCCTTTAAATTTAATATCTTTTATTTTATTACCCGTAAAGCAAATAGTCATTTCCATCTTATCACCACAAAAAGGATTAGAAACCAAGGTTTTTTTATCATATTTTTTAAGCTGACCAAAATTCCGCGGATTTTTATAATGATCAATAATAATTTCTTGATAAATAGAATTCATAGTTTATTAAGAATTTTATCCACCCTTTTTAATTCCACAATTAGTTGATCAATATCTTGTCGATGATTATAAATATAGAAACTTATTCTATTTGAAGCTGGTAATTTTAATCTTTGGTGCAAGGGCATGGCGCAGTGATGTCCAGACCTAATGCAGATATTTTTTTCGGCTAAGATTTGTCCAATATCGTGAGGGTGATAATGATTAAAGGAAAAAGAAATAACCCCAACCCGATTTTCTAATTTTTTAGGTCCCAAAATTTTTATTTTATTTTTAAATTCTTTTTCTAATTTATGTAGAGCATATTCGGTTAGATTATTTTCATGTTTTCTGACAGTTTCCAAACCAATTTTTTGCAGATAAAAAATAGCTTCTTTTAAAGCAATCACCTCAGCGATTGCCGGCGTCCCGGCTTCAAATCTAAAAGGAATATTTTTAAAGCTTGATTTTTTAATTTGCACCTCTTCAATCATTTCGCCGCCAAATAAATAGGGCGGCAGTTGATTTAAGATACTTTCTCTCCCCCATAAAATACCCACCCCAGTTGGCCCTAACATTTTATGAGAAGAAAAGGCCAAGAAATCAATATTCATTTGACTCACATTGAGTAATAGATGGGGGGTCGCCTGGGCAGCGTCGATAATAATGATAATTTTAGGGTTTATTTTTTTTATTTCTCGAGCAATATTTTTAATTGGATTAATTGTGCCCAGGACATTGGAAACATGAGTGAGGGCGACAATTTTTGTTTTTTTATTAATAATTTTTTTTAATTTTAAAGGGTCAACCTTTTTTTGCTGATTATAAATATCAAGATAACCCTGATCA
Source organism: Patescibacteria group bacterium (assembly GCA_022572625.1). GTDB lineage: Bacteria > Patescibacteriota > Patescibacteriia > UBA2591 > UBA6264 > JACZVN01. The sequence continues at coordinate 4,044 of JACZVN010000060.1, forward strand.
TCAATATCAATAATTTTTAATTTTGCTTTCGTTCGCAGGGCTAATTGCTGCCAGGGAACAAAGTTAGAATGGTGTTCCATAATGGAAACAACAATTTCATCTCCCTTTTTAATGGTTTTTTTTTCTAAAGCATACGCGATTAGATTAATAGATTCAGTGGTGTTGCGCGTAAAAATAATTTC
>JACZVN010000061.1 GCA_022572625.1 Patescibacteria group bacterium
AAGTAATTGAGAATTGAAAAAAATTATTAAAGATGCTAAACTAAAGCTAGATTAAATAAAAATATAAATATTAATTTTATTATCTTATGACTATTCAACAAATTTATACCTTAGCAATCAAAAAGGGGATGGAGGCTGATCTGCGGGGCGAAAAACAGGTTAAAAAGATGTTAGCTCGAATTAAAAAGCAATACGGAAAAATGGATCAACAGGAGAAGCAAGAATTTGACAAAGAAAGGTTAACTAACCCTTTTTCTGACACACGTATTTTAGTCGATACAAAAAAGCCAATTAAACGTATTTTGACCGGAATTGATATGGAAGTGGGCGAGTTATTGTTAGCTGATCGTTTAGGCAATATTGATTTAGTTTTGGCCCACCATCCAGAGGGCCTGGCTTTAGCTGGTTTGGATGATGTGATGCATCTTCAGGCCGAAGTTTTGAATCTTTATGGCGTGCCGATTAATATCGCTGAAAGTTTAATAAAACTGCGAATCCAAGAAGTCAGCCGTTCAATATCGCCGCTTAATCATAATCAATCGGTCGATGCCGCCCGGCTTTTAAAGATTGGTTTTATGTGTGTTCATACCCCGACGGATAATTTGGTGGCTGATTTTTTAAAAAGACTGATTACTAGAAAAAAACCAGAATATATTGAAGATCTTTTAGATTTATTAAAAACTATTCCTGAATATCAACAAGCCATTAAAATGGGATCGGGTCCTCATTATTTAACGGGTCAGTCGGGAAATCGTTGCGGTCGAATTGCTTTGACTGAAATTACCGGCGGCACGGAAGGATCGCCGCAAATTTATGAAAAAATGGCTCAAGCCGGAGTAGGGACGATTGTTTCCATGCATTTAAGCGAGAAACATTATAAAGAGGCTAAAAAGGCCCATATCAACGTGGTGGTGGCCGGTCATATTTCTTCTGATTCTTTAGGTTTAAATTTATTTTTAGATGAATTAGCTAAAAAAGGAATTGAAATTATTCCTTGTTCTGGTTTAATGAGAGTGGAAAGATTTAAGAAAAAATAATTTTGAAATAAAATTTAGTAATAAAAATAGTCCTGATTTATCAGGACTATTTATTTTTTATTTATCCGTCAATGCCAATAGATTTTAAATCACGGAATAAGCCGACTTCTAAGTCAAAATAGCGGTCTTCAAGATTTTTTGGTTTTTTATCAACTACCTTTATATTGCGCCATGATTTTGGCGAACAAGGGAAAGGTGCTTTTACTCCTTCGATAATAATCGTTTCTGGATTATTGCCGCTTCGTTGGGCAATAAAATTTCGGTGAACGCCGTCTAACAGGATTGATTTATCTTGATGGATTTCGACGATCGGGGGCAGATAATGGGCAATTACGTCTTGATGATTGATATCCTGGCCAATGATTAAATAGGGGGTAAATTTAAAAATACCGCGAGGCATGGCAAAGCCAGTAAAAAGATATTGGAAGTTTTCCAAAATGGCAGTGTAATTTTTTCGATAAACAAATTTTTGTCCCAGTAGAAGCGAATTTGGATCAACACAGGCCAATTTTATTTTAGCTCCAGCATAGATTTTATTTTCTGGATCACTTAAAGTGCCAATTTTAGATAAAAGTTTTTCCAAATAGGGCATGGGCATGGCGTTAACCATAAATATTTTTTCCAAGTCAGTGGGAGAAACAATATGTTTAATGCCGGTAAGATTTCGAAAGCCAAAATCGTCAGAATTAAAACCAGTTCGATTTAAAAATTCTTGAAATGGAATTGCTTCCATATTACTCTTATACTTTACGGGTCTCATTTTTATCTCCTTTTAAAGAACTAATATACATGTTATAATCATCATATTATATTATATGAAAGATGTCAAGTTTTCTAAAGATAATTATTTTTTAAGAATCGGGCTTGATTTTGATGGGGTGATAATTGATCACAGCCAGACCAAAATCCAAAAAGCCCGAGAGTTTGGGTTTAAGATTGAGCTTGACCAAACGCCCAGTAATCGTTTAAAAAATAGCATTGAGCAGCGTTATTATCGCCAAATCCAAGAATATATTTATGGTCCAGATGGGACGGCTCAGGCACGGATGATTAATGGCGTTGATAAGGGGTTACAGTTTTTTAAAGATTCTGGATACGAATTTTTTCTGATTTCCCGTCGTCAACCTAAATTCCAGTCTGGGGCCTTAGACTGGCTTGGTAAAAATTTACCCGGTGTTTTTGATCAAGAAAAAATTTTATTTGTTCAGCAAGACATTGATAAAGATAAGGCTTGCCAAGAATTAAAAATACAAATTTACCTTGATGATAAAGTTACGGTTTTAGAAAAACTTAAAAGTGTGCCTCAAAAATTTTTATATGATCCTTATCACCTAAGGGATGATTTTAAATTAAAGGACATTCAGCCGGTTTCTTCCTGGACTGAATTTTTGTCCCATATAAAAAAGTCCGTCAATTGACGGACTTTAATTTATTGATTCGTTTTTGCATCGCTTTGATTGTTTCGACCAAGATGAATTGGCCCATTTTTTGTGGATTTATTTCAGTCGTATCTAATAGGATTACTGAATTACCTGATTCACTAAATTGCTGGTGACAATTCTGCCAAATATCAATTAAATTTTTAATGGTTTCAGGGTTGGTAGTTTCTCCCTGTTTTTTTGATAAGTTCCATTGGTCTGCCCGTCGCATTGATTCTTCTGCCTGACAGACCACAAAAAAGCAAGTATCAATGTTTTTTAAAATTTCTGATTGGGTAAAAAAGGTTTGATTAGTCTGGGCGAGGTCTAGAGAAATAATTTCTTTTTTCAGCCAATATTCTTGCCAACAAAAAGCATCGTATAGTCCTCGGTCAAAAATAATTAAATCAAAATCAAGACTATAGACATTATCTAGTAGTTCACTAAGAGCATAGATACCGGTGCGGATATTATAGATATGGTTTATTCGAGGAACTTTTTCAATAACTTCTGCCCCTTCCGTTGGATTATGGACGCGCCAATCACATCTTTTAAAAAAGCGGGTTAAAGTATTAATGACTGAAGTTTTTCCAGCTTCCGGGGTACCCGTAATTTCAATTACAAAGGGACGATGGAATTGTTTGGTCTTTAAGGCAGTTAGGGTTTGTAATATTTTTTTGGCTTTTTGTTCAGAGCCTTTTTTCATTTTCCCTCCATTTTTATTTTTTAAGAACTGTTCCTATCGTACTTTAAAATAAAATAGTAGTCAAGGGTTGACTACTTAAGTATTTTGGCTAAAATATAAGATAGGTTGTTCTTTAAATGAAATTATAGGAGGCGCAGTGAAAATTTATATTATTTGTCCAGTTAGAAACAGAACCAAACAAGAAGAAAAAGAAATCAACGCTTATGTCGCTGATTTAGAGGAGCAGGGGAATGAGGTTCGCGAACCGAGTCGCGATACTGTTCAAGAAGATGAGATTGGTTTAAGAATTACGGAAGAACATGAAGAAGATATTATTTGGGCTGATCAGGTTCACGTTTGGTGGAATCCAAGTTCAGAAGGCAGCTGCTGGGATGTTGCCCAAACTTTAATGGCTCAAGAGTTTATGCCTGATAAAAAGATTATTTGGGTTAATCAAGAGCCTGACTTAAAGGAATACATTAATAAGTATCAGCAAGTTGTCATTAATAAATTTCTCTTTATTTTTTGGAAACCAAAAGATCGGGAATCACTTTGGCGTTTGGCCCAGGCCAGGATGACTAAAAAGTTTGAATCAGAATTTAAGATTTATTTATTTAATCCTTTTCTTCCTCAGATAACAGAAAAGAAAAGTTATCATAATGTAGCCTTGGCTACTTTTTTAAAAGTTACAGCTGATAGCAGTTTACAGGAGTTGGAAAATAAAGTTACTGCTTATAATAATCGACAGGCCAAAGAATGGGATCCGCTTATCAAGCGTTTAAATGAATATTTAGACAGTTTATAAACAAAAAGGGAAAGTTAAATACTTTCCCTTTTATATTTAAAAATTTTAATTTTATTTTTTAATGGCTTGGTATTGATTAATTTCTTTTTTAGTTTTAGGAATTTTAATCCCTTTCTCTTCCAGGAAATTAACCACCAAGTTTTCTAATTGTTCAAGATTTTGATCCAGTGACTGATCGTTCGCCCCTATTTTTTGACATAATTCTTCAATTAATTGAGAATCTAGGCCAGTGGAAATAGTCCTAATCACCTGATATAATTTATTAGTATCAC
>JACZVN010000062.1 GCA_022572625.1 Patescibacteria group bacterium
AAGGAGTCAGAAGTAGAACCAGCCGTGGAAAAAACCGAATCGGAAATAGATCCATATCAGTTTACTTTTTTAGTTTCTCAATACAGTCAAGCTAAATTAAAAACTAATTTTGGCGATATTACTTTAAAGTTTTATAATCAAGAAGCCGATTTTACAGTGAACAATTTTTTAAATTTAGCCAAACTTGGTTTTTATGACGGCACCAAGTTCCATCGAGTAATGAAGGATTTTATGATTCAAGGAGGGGATCCTAATAGTAAAGATGATAATTGGGGGGATGATGGTATAGGTGGACCTGGTTATGCTTTTAAAGATGAATTTAATCAGCATTTGTTAGTGAGGGGCAGTTTAGCAATGGCTAATTCTGGTCCTGATACAAATGGCTCACAATTTTTTATTGTTACAGCCGAAGCTACCCCCTGGCTGGATGGCAAACATACTAATTTTGGCTACGTCGTTGAGGGGCTGGAAGTGATTGATAAGATTGAAAATATTGAAACCAATGAACAGGCCCATCCTTTAGAAGATATTATTATTGAAAGTATTATTTTGATCGAATAAAAGACTTAAGATTGTTATGTCAATTAATTTAGCTCAATTAAAACGCTTTGATAGCCTTTTGTTTATTTTAATGATTTTGTTGATAGTTATTGGTTTGACTGTTTTATATAGTTTATCATTAGCTACTCAAACGGCCGGACTCAATAATTTTACCAAACAGTTTATTTTCACTTTAGTCGCTTTAGTTATATTTTCGTTTATTTGTTTTATTGATTTTCGTTTTTTTAGAACTACGGCCTATTGGATTTATATTTTAACTATTATTCTTTTAGTCGTTGTTCTTTTCGCCGGTGAAACATTTCGTAATGTAAAGGGTTGGTTAAATTTCGGTTTTTTTAATTTTCAACCCAGCGAATTAGCTAAATTAGCGGTAATCATGCTTTTAGCCAAATTTTGGCAAGAAGCCCGTCAGCCCGTCCGTCTTAAAGATATTTTAATTAGTTTTATTTTAGTTTTTCCCAGTATTTATTTGATTATGCGTCAGCCGGATTTGGGTTCAGCCCTAGCCATTATGATTCTTTGGTTAGGGATTCTTTTTTTAGTTGATCGGAATAAAAAACATATTTTAGGATTGCTTTTGATTATTATTTTGATCAGCACCATGGCCTGGTTATTTTTTTTAGAACCCTATCAAAAAGATCGTATTCTCACCTATATTGATCCCCAAGGTGATCCTCTGGGCCGTGGTTATCAAATTACCCAATCAATGGTGGCGGTTGGATCAGGCCAGATTACTGGTCGAGGTTTTGGTTTAGGTCCTCAATCACAATTACATTTTTTACCGGCTCCGGATACTGATTTTATTTTTGCCGTGATGGCCGAGGAGTTTGGCTTAATTGGCTCGTTTTTACTTTTAGGGCTTTACACTTTTTTTATTTATCGATTACTTAAAATAAGTTTATTAGTCTATGATAATTTTAGTTTAGTTTTTATTCTGGGTGTGGCGATTTATTTTTTTATCCAGATGGTCATTAATATTGGCATGAATATTGGACTAGTGCCGGTGATTGGTTTGCCTTTGCCATTTGTCAGTTATGGTGGGAGTTCATTATTAATTAGTATCATCACCGTGGCGATAGTGGAAAGTATTATTATTTATCAACCCTTTACAAAAAATAAAGATATGGTAAGCTTGTAGCCACTATGTTAACACTTAAAACAGAGCCGAGAAAAATAACCGGCCGAAAAACTGATCAATTGCGAAAAAGCGGAATTATCCCAGCCGTTGTTTATGGTCGTGATCTTAAATCCAAAATGATTCAAGTTAAGGTTCAAGCGTTTGAAGAAGTATATCAAGAAGCGGGGACAAGCAGTTTAATTAATCTAGAGATTGACCAGGAAAAACCACTTAAGGTTTTAATTTATGCTTTACAATATCATTATTTAACTGATCAAGTTCAACATATTGACTTTTATAAAATTAAAGCCGGTGAAAAAATTACCGTGCCGGTAACTTTAAATTTTGTTGGGGAGGCCCCGGTGGTCAAAGAATTAGGCGGCCATTTAATAACTAATTTAGATCGAGTAGAAATAGAGTGCTTGCCTGAAGATTTAATTAATGAAATAGAAGTAGATGTTTCAAGTTTAAAGAAACTTGATGATACAATTAGAATTAAGGATTTAAAATTTTCTGACCAAATTAAAATTTTACAGGATTCTGAAGCGCCAGTAATTCATGCTGAAGAACCACGGAGGGCAGAAGAAGAAGAAGAGCAGCAGAAGCAGAAGAAGGAAAACCAGAAGAAGTGGAAAGAGTGGGTGAAGCAGAAAAAGAAGCAGAAGAAGGAAAATCAGAAGAAAAGAAAGAAGAAAAAGGAAAAGGAAAAGCAAAAGAAGGAAAACCAACTTCGTAAATTTTATGTTTGTTTTTTTAAAACTAACTAAAAAGACCGTATTGATTTCACTGGTCTTTTTTTTAATGTTTGTTTTTGTTATATGGTTTAATTTTATTAGAAATCAATCATTATTATCAGATCCTTTATCTCAAGGTATAGCTAAAATAGATAAAGCAAATCAGTTAAATAGTTTATCTAATAATGGCCAGTCAAAATTTTATATTGCTATTGTTTTGGATAATTTTAAAGATGCTTACCCGATTAGCGGGATTAATAACGCGAAGATCGTTTATGAAGCGCCAGTCGAGGCTGATATTACTCGTTTTTTAGCCATTTTTAATCAGGATGATTTACCGGATAAGATTGGGCCAGTGCGGTCAGTCAGGCCTTATTTAGTTGATTGGGCTGGAGAGTATGGCGCTCTTTTTATTCATGCCGGCGGTAGTCCGGAAGCTTTAGCTGGAATTAAACAGAGTCTTTATACTATTTATAATTTAGATGAAATTAGCCGAAACGGAAGTTATTTTTGGCGCGATTGGCAAAGAAAAAGCCCTCATAATTTATATATTTCTCAACAATCGATTATTAATGTGATTAAAGATAAAGATTTAATCGCGGCTGTTAATCTAGATTTTAAAAAATGGAAAGTAAAATTAATTGAAGAGTCAATTAACCAATTTGATCCTTTTAAAGCTTATGAGCTACACAAGATTATTAAGATTGATTATCGTGAACCAGTTATTTGGCAGCTGGATCAGGACCGTCAGATTTATTTGCGTTATCAAGCCGGCCAGCCATTTATGGATGAAACTAATGAGCAGATACAAGCTAGTAATATAGTTATTCAGAAAACCGAAATTATAGTTTTAGATGATATTGGCCGGCGTTCTATTAGGACTGATGGTTCGGGCGAGGCTCTAATTTTTCAAAACGGCATTTTAATATCCGGTCGCTGGCAAAAAGATGAAAATATACATCGAACCATATTTTATGATCTTCAGGGAGAAGAAATTGAATTTTTACCAGGTTTAATTTGGGTGCAAATTGTTTCGGATGATCATAAACTGCTTTATTAAATTAAGTTGGGTTGAATAAAAAAATACAGAAATTAAATTTCTGTATTTTTAGATTTTAATAATAAATATTATTTTTGCAAAGCTTTAATAATCTGATTTATATTTCCATCTAAAATTTTTTCTAAATCATACCAAGATTTTTTTATCCGATGATCAGTCAGCCGGTCTTGGGGAAAGTTATAGGTTCTAATTTTTTCTGAACGGTCGCCAGTGCCAATTTGAGCTAATCTTTTTTCTTTAAGATCTTTATTTTTTTTAGACTCTTCAAGTATTAATAATCGAGATCGCAGAACTGACATCGCTCTAATTTTATTTTGCAATTGCGATCTTTCGTCTTGACATGATACTACTAAGCCGCTTGGCAAATGAGTAATACGGATAGCGGTTTCATTTTTTTGAACACTTTGTCCGCCATGACCTGAGGCCCGGAAAGCATCTATTTTTAAGTCTTTTAAGTTTATTTTTATATCTATTTCTGCCACTTCAGGTAAAACCACTACTGAAACAGCTGAAGTATGGATGCGGCCGTTTTTTTCTGTATTTGGGATTCGTTGGACCCGATGGACCCCGCTTTCATTTTTAAGTTGACTATAAACTTCTAATCCTTTAATGGTAAAAATAATTTCTTTAAAACCGCCAATGTCAGTAGAATTAGAAGAAACAATTTGGACCCGCCATTGTTTCTTTTCAGCAAAACGTGAATACATTCTAAATAAATCAGCCGCGAATAAGGCGGC
>JACZVN010000063.1 GCA_022572625.1 Patescibacteria group bacterium
TTTATCAATCAACAAAAATTATATTCGTTTTCTGGTCTGCTCGATATTATTATTAATTAATTACAAAATTTATGAATAAAATAAAAATTCAAGAAGTTACGTCTCCTGATTGCAGTCATTGCGCAAAAGCAAAGGAAATATTGGAAAATGAAATTAAGCCGCAGTTTTCAGATATAGATATTGAATATATTGATATAATGACTGAGCAAGGACAAAAAATGGTACAGGAATACGGCATTATGTCCTCGCCAGGTATCATCGTCAACGGTGAATTGTTTTCCATGGGCGGTTTAGATAAAAATAAATTAGTTGAGAAAATAAAATCACTAAGCTAAAATAGTTAGAATAATTGATATGAAAATACGACTTGAGTTACTTAATTTGATAACAGGTTTTTTACTTTTGATTTCCGGATTATTTAATCTTTATAGGGGGCAATTTGAAATTGCAGCTGGCTGGATTATCTTTGGGGCCATGTATTTAGTTATGGACAACTATTCACCTCATCAAAATACCAGCTCTCTCTTGGATAAAATAATGAATAAATCAAGAGTGGTTTTTGGTTGGGTAGGTTTAATAGCCTCACTTCTGCTTCTTTTGTATTATCTATATAGGTAGATGTTTGGAAGTTTTTGTTCCCAAAAGTCGAAAATAATAATTAATATAATTTACTAATATTATGGAAAAATATAAAGAAATTACGCGAGAGGAATTAAAAAAATGGATTGATGAAAAAAAAGACTTTGTTCTTATTGATGTTTTGTCTCAAGGTTCATATGAAGGGAGACATTTGCCCAACGCAAAACATGCTTCTGCAAGTGAAACTGACTTTTTAGAGAGTGTAGAAAAGCTTGTTTCTAACAAAGAAATGGTTGTAGTGGTATATTGCGCTAGTTTTAATTGCCAATTGTCACCTAGTGCAGCGACCAATCTTGTGGAGGCGGGCTATACAAATGTATATGATTTCGAAGGTGGACTTGCTGATTGGCAAGACGCAAAATATTCGTTTGAAGGAGAAATTATGGAAGAAAAAGTTGAATCTAAATCTAAATGTAGCTGCTGTGATTAGAAATTTAGATAATCTTCTATTCAAATTGAGGCGGCCCTATCGTTTCAAAAAAAATCCCATTGGATTTTTTAGTTATTAATTTTTTATGGTGAATAAAATTTTTATTCAGGAAATTTTGCAGAAAACTCCTCAAACCATTGAAGAGTTGCAAAAAATAAAGCGGAGGTTGGCAAAGGAACTCCAGGTCGGAATGCCGTCCCAGAGCGATTTAATTTCAAGCTATCGCGCTCTTTTGAAATTAGGCGAAATTAAGCCCAGCCGAATGTTGGAGCAGATTTTAATTTTACGTTCGGTGAGAACTATTTCTGGCGTGGCACCAATTACGGTTTTAGTAAAGCCCTATCCATGCCCGGCACATTGTGTCTATTGTCCAACAGAAAAAAATATGCCCAAGAGTTATTTGGCAAATGAGCCGGCGGCAGCCCGGGCCGTCTTGCATAATTTTGATCCCTATCGTCAGGTCATGGCTCGCCTTCAAACGTTACATGAAAATGGGCACCTGGTTGATAAACTTGAACTTATTATAAAAGGAGGGACCTGGGGAAGTTATCCCTGGTCATATGATTTGTGGTTTATCACCCGTTGCTTTGAAGCTGCGAATGATTTTCCCCATGGAAATAATCATCCTGACAAAGATCCGTCACTTTTAGCCAAGGGATATTTAAAAGAATCGCTTGAAAAGGCAGAACGGCGTCTACTACGATCACAGGATAAAAATGAAAAAACGCATTGTCGGTTCATAGGGATAACCCTGGAAACCAGGCCGGATTGGATTGATTTAGAGAAAATACGGCGCATGCGTTTACTCGGCGTCACCCGGCTTGAAATTGGGTTTCAACATAGCGATGAAAAAATTCAAACGCTGACCAAGCGCGAACATACTTTGGAAGACACTAGGGTTGCCGTGAAGCTACTGCGCGACGCTGGGTTTAAAGTTGATTTTCACACCATGCCGCATCTTCCTGGATCCACCCCGAAAAAAGATTTTGAAATGTATAAAACCCTTTTTAGGGATTCTGGATTGCGGCCTGATATGATTAAAATTTACCCCTGTGTGGTCATTAAATCCGCCGATCTTTATCAGTGGTGGAAGCAGGGAAAATATAAGCCCTATAAGGATAGAGATTTGGTTGAGATGCTGATTAAGGTAAAATCACAGATTATTCCGCCTTATGTGCGCATTTCTCGTTTAATTCGAGATTTTTCCTCAAATGATATTGTGGCGGGGAATAAAGTAACAAATCTTCGCCAGATTATTCAAAGAAAAATGAGAGAAAGGGGATTACAGTGCCAATGTCTTCGCTGTCGTGAGGTTGGTCATAGTTTAAAACAATCAAATAAAAATCTGACCGAAACCCTGCGCAGCAAACCACTATTTTTTAAGGATGTATACCAGGCATCGGGTGGAACAGAATTTTTTATGAGCTTTGAAAATAAGGACCAAAGTGTGGTTTTTGCATTTCTGCGAATGCGGTTTCCTTCAAAGAATAATAAAGAAATTGTAACTTTATTTCCTGAATTAGCTGACGCTGTATTTATCCGCGAACTCCATACCTATGGACATTTAGTTTCATTGGGAAAAATTGGTAAAATATCAAGCGCCCAGGCGCAGCATCGGGGGTTGGGAAAAGAACTGATGGCCCGGGCTGAGCAGACGGCTAAAAAGGCTGGATATGTAAAAATGGCCGTCATTGCCGGCATTGGGGTGCGTGAATATTATCGAAAATTAGGTTATAAAAAACAGGGAACCTATATGATAAAATCCTTGTAATAGAAATTTTTTATTTTTTAAGTTGTTAAAATCCTTAAAAGATAGTATACTATAGATAATTGTTTTAATTATCTATATTTTTTTAATTTTTAATAGTATCGGAGGGTGATTAAGTTTTACTAATTTTAGCCTAATTTTGTATACTAAGGGGATATTATTTGAAATATTTTTTAGTGATAGAAATGAGCAATAAAAAACCCCGCATTTTTGCAGGGTTTTAACAGATAATAGGGTTAAGTCGCGATGATGAGTTCTTTAGCCTCTTGAAGAGACAAGACTTTAAATCGCAAGCCAGAGATGGAAGCAGTTTTTTTACTGGTTTTTAAAAAACCTTGATCGACAGCGTAAAGCTGGTTTCTGGCAATGATAAATAGACTATGGCGAGCAACATACTCAACACCAGGCGCTAATACATCTTCTGGTTCGGGTCGATTTAAAAAGTTAGTGCTGGCTTCACTCAAAACAATAAATAGTTCGTCATTGTTTAGTTTCGTAGTAATCTCTTTAAAATCTTTAACTCCTAAATCGCCGCAGCCCAATCTTTCACCAATTTTATTAAACCAACCGTTATTATGGCCAATTTTATCATCTCCAAAGCGCATTTGTCCCGGATTCAAGCCAAATAAGCTAAACCAGCGGTTTTCAAATACCTGTTTATGTAAACGACTCATGGCATCCTCCTTTAGTATAATGAACGTTTGTCTTCTTTAGTAAGACATTTAATATGGTTTTGTCAAGTTAAAAAATAACATGGTTTCAACAACTAAAAATACATTTTATTTATTAGTGGCCTATACCTATCAGAAATTGATAGCTCTTTTTTATTTTATTTTTTTAGCCCGCTATCTAGGGGTGGAAAATTTTGGCAAATACACTTTTGCCATTTATCTGCCAACCCTGCTGGCCGTTTTAATAGATTTTGGTTTATTTCAGGTTTTAACCAGGGAGATTGCCAGGGATAGGTCAAGGGCTAAACAATATTTTGGCAATATTTTAACCTTTAATTTAGTGGCCGGAAGTTTAGTCTTGTTTTTAATCTATGGTTTAATTAATGCTTCGGATTATCCGACGGTCACTAAAATTTTAGTTTACTTAAATGGTCTGGTGATTTTTTTCGAATCCCTGGCCCTGGGCATCTATCAGGTGTTTCGGGGGCATCTTAATTTAAAATATGAAAGCATTGGCATTATCATCCATAAAACCATCATGCTGATCGTGGGATTAATTTTAATTTTTTTAAAAGCCCCTTTAGTTTTAATGGTTTTACCCCTTTTACTGGCTAGTTTTTCCTATCTGGTCAACGCCATTGTTTTTTTACGAAAAAAATTGAAATTATGGCCGATTCCGCTCTTT
>JACZVN010000064.1 GCA_022572625.1 Patescibacteria group bacterium
TTCTCCCATTGAGACCAAAGCTTTTATTTTTTTCTTAGTTTGTAAATTTTCTGATGATTTAATTTGGCCCCTAATTATTCTTTTAATATTTTCCCTAATTATTTCTTCTCGATCTTTTTGTAATCGGGCTGCCGTTTCTAACCACATTTTTCTAACCTCAATCGCTTTTTCAAAATTTCCTTCCGCGAATTCTTGATAAGATTTTAAATATATTTGATGGATTAATTTTTCCGCTTCCAATGATTCGTGTCCAGCCGGGATATCAGGAAAGAAAACAGTTTTTTGGGAATTATAAAGCAGGTTGTCGATTTCCCTTTCAAATTCTAGGACGTTTCCCTGAGTCCATTTTTGATTAAGTTCCTTGGGTGTCATCTCACCCAAGGCAAGCTTTTGGTAATCTTCTTTGTATTTATGAGGGTAGGCTTCACCTTCTAAAAAAATTAAGTCAGATCCTTTAAGGTTTTTTTTAAAAACTGCCGCATCATCGGCAGTCATATGAGGAGTAAAAGCAAATTTTATCTCTACTTCAGGAAGATTTTCTTTTTTTTCTGGAAATTTTTTTTCTTTTAATCCAAACATATATTAATGTAGTTTACCCTTTAATAGGGTAATTATAGCAGATTTTACTGTTTTGTCAATGTAATCAAAAAAGGGAAAGTTAAATACTTTCCCTTTTATTTTTTTATTCTTTTTGGATATTTAGATACTGCTCTTCAATTTTTTGTTTTAGCTGCTTATCATGGGGACGTTTTCTAATCAACCCTTGTTTTTGCTTTGCGTGCTGGTAAAGCAGATCAATCAGGGCGCTATCGTTTTGCGCCATTTCTTGCTTGATTTCATCTAAGGCAGTTTGAAGGGCGGTTTTTCTTTTACTATCAACACCTTGGCTCAGACTATTAAATTCAGAGTCTATATATGCCTCGAGTTTTGCCATTTTAGTAAATATTTTATTTCGATTATCAAGTAGAGTTTGTTTAAAAGCTTGGTCTGCATTCAGAGAACGATTATTGACCTGTTTTATACGGGAATCTAATTTCAAACGTAAGGTGTCAGCTTTATTCTGTTGAAGTTTTAATTTATTAAGGCGTTGATTGGCAATACGGATTTTGCTATTAGCGGCGTAAAGATCTTGTTTCATAACTTGATTATCCATTTCCTGATAATTGAATTGTTTTTCATGATTAAAATCCAGTAGAAAAGAAGCGGCGAATAATAAAGAGATTACTATCCAGCCAACTATTCCTGGTAATGCCCGTTCCATTTATTCCTCCTTTTTTAGGGAACTATTTTAACAATTTTAATCATAACAATACTTGAAGATTTGTCAACACTTTTAAGGGCTATTTAGGGTTGACAGTTTTTATTTTTTTTATAATAATTAGCACTGAAAGGTCTAGAGTGCTAATTATTATATATAATAAATAATTATAAAATTATGACTAAACTTAATCTTAAACCTTTGGGCAGTCGATTGATTATTAAATCGGTTGTCGAAAATGACGTAACTAAGTCTGGCATTATTTTGCCTGAAACTACTGATAAGGAAAGGCCCATTAGGGGCGAAGTCCTGGCGGTTGGTCCAGGCAAATTTTTAGAAAATGGCCAGCGAGAAAAAATTGACTTAAAGGTCGGTGACAAAATACTATTTGAGAAATACGGCTCAGATGAATATAAGGTAGATGATCAAGAATTTTTGGTGGTTGATTATGATAAGGTAGTGGCCGTAGTAAAATAATAAAAATTAATAATTGAAATATATGGCTAAACAAATTTTATTTGATGAAAAAGCCCGAGCGGCTTTAAAGCGCGGAGTTGATCAATTAGCGGCCGCCGTTAAAGTAACTCTTGGTCCGGTTGGACGCAACGTGGCTTTGGATAGGGGATTTGGTTCTCCAATCTTAACTAATGATGGAGTGACCGTGGCCAAGGAGATTGAGCCCGAAGATAAATTTGAAAATGTTGGCGCTCAACTGCTTCAAGAAGTAGCTTCAAAAACTAATGACGTGGCCGGAGACGGAACTACCACGGCTGTTATTTTAGCTCAGGCTATTGTTACCGAAGGACTCAAAAATGTGGCCGCTGGCGCTAATCCTTTATTTCTTAAAGCGGGAATTGACCAAGGAGTGAAAGCGGTGGTTAAAGAGTTAAAAGAAAAAATTGCTAAACCAGTCTCAAGCAGGGAAGAAATTAAACAAGTGGCTTCGGTTTCCGCTAACAGTGATGAAATCGGAGAAATTATCGCCGAAGCGATGGAGAAGGTTGGTAAAGAAGAGGGGGTTATTACAGTGGAAGAATCCCAGTCATTTGGTTTAGAATTAGAAGTAACCGAAGGTATGCAGTTTGACCGAGGTTATGTTTCTCCTTATATGATTACTAATCCAGAAAAAATGTCTGCCGAATATAATGATTCTTATATTCTAATTACGGATAAAAAGATTTCAGCTTTAACTGAGATCTTGCCTTTAATGGAGAAGATGGCGACGGCGGGTAAAAAAGATTTAGTGGTGATCGCCGATGAAATTGAAGGAGAGGCTTTAGCTACTTTTGTAGTTAATAAATTACGCGGAGCTTTTAATGTTTTGGCAATCAAGGCGCCGGGTTTTGGTGACCGCAAAAAAGAGACTTTAGCTGATATTGCTGTTTTGACTGGTGGAAAAGTGATTACTGAAGAATTAGGTTTAAAATTAGAAAATATTGATTTAAAAGATTTGGGTCAAGCCAGAAGAATTATTGCCACCAAAGATGATACCACTATTGTTGATGGTAAAGGCAAGAAACAGGATATTGAAGATAGGATTATTAGCATTAAAAGAGAATTAGAATTAAGCACCTCTGATTTTGACAAAGAAAAATTGCAAGAAAGATTAGCTAAATTGTCTGGCGGGGTAGCGGTAATTAAAGTCGGAGCACCGACGGAAACAGAAATGAAAGAAAGAAAATTTAAAGTTGAAGACGCAGTTAATGCCACTAAAGCGGCTATTGAAGAAGGAGTAGTGGTTGGCGGCGGTGTCGCCCTGCTTCGTTGCTTGCCGGTTTTAGATAAAATAGAAGTACAGGGAGATAAATTAGTAGGTATTAAAATTTTGCGTCGAGCGCTTGAGGAACCTCTGCGCCAAATTGCTTATAATTCTGGTCATCAGGATGGAGCGGTGGTAGTGCAAAAAGTTAAGGAAGGTAAAGAAAATTATGGTTATAATGCTTTGACTGATAAATATGAAGATTTAGTCGTGGCCGGGATTGTTGATCCAGCTAAGGTTACGCGTACGTCTTTGCAAAATGCCGCCTCAATTGCTTCATTATTACTGACCACCGAAGCGGTGATTACTGATAAGCCTAGTAAGGAAGAAAAAGACGGACCAGCGATGGGAGCGGGTATGCCCCCGGGAGGAGGAATGATGGGAATGTAATAATTTAATTATTATTAATATATAAAAAGAAAGCCCCTTTTAAGGGCTTTCTTTTTATATTGACTAATAGCTAGATGATTTTTATCATTAAATATGTTATACTGTTACTGTTAAATCGATTAATTTTTTTAAAATATGACTCTTAAAAAGTATCTTAATTTAATGAGTGTTCTAACAGTTTGTTGTTGGCTAGCCTGGATTTTAGTTATTTTTATTATCAACCCTAAACAAACTGGTTTGATTGGCTTTGTTTTATTCTATTTCAGCTTGTTTTTAGCGATCGTCGGCACAGGTTCAATTGTTGGATTTATTATTAGGATGAAATTAAAAAATAAGCCGGTTTTTAAACAAGTAGAAATTTCTTTTAGACAAGCGATTTGGATTGCCTTGTTAGTAATTTTAATTTTTATTTTTCAAGGATTAAATATTCTGCGCTGGTGGAACACTTTATTTTTAGTTTTATTTTTAGTCTTTTTAGAACTTTTTTTTCTTACTTCAGGCAAACAATATAAGGTATAAAAATGGAAATAAAAATAAAACAAATACAAAATAACGCCCTAAAAGAAATTAAAGAGGTGAAGGAAGTAGATTTTTTAGAAGCTATTTGGCGAAAATATTTGGGACGTCAAGACGGCCGGTTAACTAAGATTTTACGGGGCATTAAGAATTTGCCAGATGACCAGCGGCCTAAAGTTGGTTATTTAGCTAATCAGGCTCGAAATAAAATAGAAAAAGAAATAGAACGAAAAAAACATCAACTAGCCATCCACCGTTCACAAT
>JACZVN010000065.1 GCA_022572625.1 Patescibacteria group bacterium
TTATTCGGGTTGAAGTCAATTCCTGATTAGAGATGACAATCTCTTCTCCTTGAGGAGATTTAATACGAGTAGTTTTAATGCCAATTTTCTCCACTATTCCCTTATGTTCTCCAACGGTAATATAATCTCCAACCGTAAACGGTTTATCAAAATAAATAGCAAAAGAAGAAAAAAGGTCACCTAAAATATTTTGTAAAGCTAGGGCGATGGCGATTCCGCCAATACCTAATCCCGCAATTAAAGAAGTAATATTAATTCCCAAATTAGCTAAAACAAGTAAAATACCTATAGCCCAAAGTACACCTTTAACTATTTTTCCAATCAACTCGATTGCAGACTTGGTTCCTTTATCTTTTTCTTTTTCCAACCACTTTTTAACCGCATAATCAATCAAAATCTGGATACTGATAACCACCTGATAGGTAATCCAAATAATCAAAATAATACTCACTATTTTCTGAACCAAACTAGTAATCACAAGAAAACCAATAGCTAAATAAAAAGCTACAAATGAATAAAGAGGTGGTTTAAGCGACCTAATAATTATAACTAAAGTATCATCTAGATCCGTTTTAGTCTGGGCTGCTAATTTTTCTAATCGCTTTAAAATAAAAACTTGGAATAATTTAAATAAAAAAAACAAAACAATAAAAATAATCAAGGCAATTAAGTAATCCCCGACTGAATTACTAAACAACTGATATTGCCAAAATTGTTGAACAAAAATATTTTCCATAAACTTTATTATATCAAATAATATTTCTTAATAAACCTAAATTGCCTTTCTATCTTTAAGGGCCTCTCCTAAAGTAACTTCATCAGCGTATTCAATTTCGGCTCCCAAAGGCAATCCGCGAGCAATTTTAGTTACTTTAATACTTTGGGATAAAATCTCATCTTTTTTTATTTTATTAACAATATATAAAACTGTACTTTCTCCTTCAATAGTTGAATTAAGGGCAAAAATAACTTCCTTAATTTGACTAGAACTTAAACGTTTAAATAAATCTCCAATTTTTAATTTTTCCGGGCCAAAATCTCTAACCGTATCAATTAAACCGCCTAGAATATGATAGAGTCCTTTATACTCACCCGTTCGTTCAATGGCTATTAAATCTTGGGGCTCAGCTACAATAATTATTTTAGATGTTAAGCGATTTTTATCTTGGCAAATAAAACAAATTTTTTTATCAGAAAAATTTCCACAAACAGAACAAGAAAAAATATTATTTAATTTTTTAAGATCAATAATAAATTTTTCTCGACCTCTAGAATCTTTCCTTAATAAGTAAAAAACAAACCGCTGGGCGGTTTTAGGTCCGATACCAGGAAATTGGCTAAATTCGTTGATTAAATTTTGAATTTCTTTTGAATACATAAAATACTAAAATGGATCATGATTTCCTTCATCCATTTGGTCAGCTATTTCTTTTCTATTTTCTAAATTTTTAAAACTAGCTGTTTCTTGATCAAAAAATAAACGAATAGTTACGCCAGCGGGGCCGTGACGATGTTTACCAATAAAAATCTCGGCAATGTTCTTTTCTTCTTCTGGACAATTCTTAATACCCCGATCCATAATCTTACGGTAAATAAATATGACTACATCTGCGTCTTGTTCTAGGGAGCCACTTTCACGAAGGTCAGATAATCTAGGAATGGACGGAGTCCTGGCTTCGGGAGCGCGTGAAAGCTGAGAAATAGCTAAAACTGGAATATCTAACTCGCGAGCTACTGCTTTTAAACCACGGGAAATTTCTGATACTTCCTGAACCCTATTTTCTCGCGATCCACCTGACTCCATTAATTGCAAATAATCCACGATTAAAAGTCCCAGTCCGTGCTCAAATTTTAAACGTCTAGCTTTAGTTTTAATTTCCATCATATTGGACATAGGAGAATCATCAATAAAAATAGGCGCTTCAGCTAAAACACCTAAAGCTTTTCCTAATTTTTCAAAATCGGCGTCGCTATCTTTCTTGGAAAGTTGTCCGGTTCGCAATTTCCAAAGACTAACATTAGCTTGGGCACAAATGATGCGATCAGTCACCTGATCTTTTGACATTTCTAAACTAAAGATACCGACCGGAACTTTACTATAAACTGCTATTTGCCTGGCAAAATCCAAGGCCAGTGCTGATTTACCAATTGATGGACGGGCGGCTAAAATAATCAACTCCGAAGGCTGAAGGCCAGCCAAAACATTATCAAGTTCGGAAAAACCAGTTGGCAGCCCGCGCATTTTTTTAGTACCTTTGTGCAATTCATCCATTCTTTCAAAGGCTTGTGATAAAGTATCTTTGAGAGGGACAAAATTTTGTTTTAAAAATTTTCGAGAAATAGCGAATAATTTTTGTTCAGCCTTATCTAAAACTTTAGTCGGATTTTTTTCTTCTTCGTCATAAGCCATTTTGATAATTTCTGATGAGGACTTAATTAATTTACGGAGGGTTGATTTTTTCTGAACAATTTGGGCATATGATAAAACGTGAGTGGCTGTGGGAACAGTATGAGATAAAGAACCCAAATAACTTCGACCGCCGGCCGTAGTTAATTGCTTTTTTTCTTCTAAACGATTAGCAATACTTAAAATATCAATTGGTTCTCGATTCTCCCAAACTTCAAGCATGGCCGTATAAATCATCTGATGGATATCTTTATAAAAATCTTCCGCATTGATAAGATCAGCGACTCTGACAATCGCCTCCTTATCTATTAATAAAGAACCAAGGAGAGCTTCTTCGGCCTCAATATTTTGAGGAGGAAGTTTTTCTAAAATTGATTTAGGATTCGTCATATAAAAAAATTAACATTTATACTTTACATCTTATTTTATATATTATATAATAATTATATACTTAATTCAAGCTTTATTTTTAAACAAATTATTAACAAGTTATGAACCAAAAAAATATTAGGGGCTATAAAGTCTCATATAAAGATGCAGCAGCCAAAGGGATTGAATATTTATCTTATATTCTGAGTTATGAAGAAACTGATTCTCTTTTTAATAACGCCCGGATATCCGGCAAAATAAAATTTGAAGACCGATATGGCAGAAATTTTATTCTTGTCCGTAAGTCAAGTGGTAATTATATATTGAAAACACGCAGCAGCTGGTTTTAACGCTAAAATCTTAAATTTTAAATTTAAAAACTCAAATTTCAAAAATAAAGAAGTATGGATACCCGATGAAGATGGGCCCTTGCAAGACCCTTTCAATAGACATATCAGATTAGTCTTTGAGTTAGACAACGGAAAGCATTTGGCATTTTCTGATATGAGAAAATTTGCCAAGGTGATGTTTATTAAGACAAAAGATCTTTCTTCTCATCCAGATACTTCAAAAATTGCTCCAGACCCGCTTGAGCTTTCCAAAAAAGAGTTCGTGGAAAGACTAAGGGCAAAAAAATCTGGAAGAATTAAGAATGTTCTGATGGATCAATCTGTAGTTTCAGGGATTGGAAACATTTACTCCGATGAAATTCTCTTTGAGACTAGTGTTCATCCAGAAACAAACACTAATATCTTGAGTGACAAGAAGTTAGGAGAGTTTTGGAAAGAAGCAAAAATTGTTTTAAACAAGCTCGATTTAAAAGATAAAGCGGTATTGGAATTAGCATTAGCAATATTATATTTAGGAGAAGGAACTAAAAAGAGTTCTGGGTTTCGTATGTCAAATTCTGATCCTATGATTTTTGGTGGCAACATAGCTGGGAGAATATTAACAAAAATATGTTCAAATGGTGACGCGTATAAGCCACCTACAGCAACTGGAATTGTTAATTTGTGATGTTGTTTATGGAATTTGAATAAAATTTTTGAATGACAGGCTCTATGTGCATGATAGAACAAAAAATCATGAAGAATAATTATTACAGGTAATTGTTTGAGAGGACTAACTGTAAATAAATGTAAATTCGGGTTATAATAGTCAAATAATAGTGATAATGGTAGTGATATAAATATTTCATTTTTAAGGACTCCCATAGCAAACATTTTATATTTTTTCCTGAGTTGGTTTTTGTGACTTAATTCCAAATTGGATTCAGAATTTTTTCTGGCAGTTAAGGTTAATATGTTTTTTGACTGGAAATCAA
>JACZVN010000066.1 GCA_022572625.1 Patescibacteria group bacterium
GCTACTACTGCGTATTCAGGTATATTTTTAGTGACTACGGCACCAGCTCCAATAAAAGCGTACTGATCAATGGTTATGCCACAAATAATGGTGGCGTTGGCCCCGATCGTCGCTCCTTTTCTAATTAAAGTAGGAATCCAGTCCCCATTTTTTGGATAAGCGGCGCGAGGATTTTTATCATTAGTAAAAACAGCTGATGGACCAACAAAGACATCATCTTCCAAAGTGATTAAGCCCCAAATATCGATATTAGACTCTAATTTGACACCTTGACCTAACTTGGCTTGTGAACAAACCAGGCAGTTATGGCCAATAACACAATTTTGTCCAACTTCTGCCCCAGATTGAATTTGGCTATGATGCCAAATCTTTGTTCCTGAACCAATTTTTGCTTCAGAAGAAACTTCAGCAGATTTATGCTTCCAATAATTCATTTTATTCTCCTTAAATAAAAATTACTTTTAAAGATTTTAACATATAAAAATAAAAAGTCAAGATTTTGCTTGCCTAAATTTTATTTCATAAAATTTTAGTGGGCTTGTTTGTCTTAAGGTAATATGATAATATATACATAAAATAACTATTATTTATGTTGCTGAGAATAGAAAAAAGTTTAGTTTGGATAATTAAAATTGGAATTTTTGGCATTTTATTTTTGCCGCTTTTTATTTATCGTCCAGTTCTTTATCCTTATGTATTTAGTAAAATTATTATTTTTCAGATTTTAGTCGAAATTATTTTTGCCGCTTGGCTGTTTTTAGCCGTTTATAATCGAAAATATCGACCTGATTGGAAAAATCCATTGTTAATGTCTTTAACGTTGTTTATGGGCATTTTATTTTTGACGATGCTGAGCGGAGCGGATATAGCTAAAAGTTTTTTTAGCACTCAGGAAAGAATGACTGGTATTTTAACGATGCTGCATTTTTGGGTTTTGTTTATTATTTTAACTAGTACCTTTAAAAAATGGCATGATTGGCAGGAATTTATTTTAGTTAGTGTAATTTGTTCATTTTTAGTTGTTCTTTACGGCCTAGGTCAGAAAATTGGTTTGTCATTTTTATTGCCTAGTGAAAAAACAGCCGCTTTTGGTCAATGGTTAATTCGTTTATCTAGTACGTTAGGAAATTCAATTTTTTTGGCCGTTTATTCAATGCTCCATATTTTTTTAGCTGGATTTTTATTATTACAAAAAAAAAGACGCTTGATACGGATTTTAATCGTTTTGTTTTTATTATTTAATTTAGTTATTTTATTTTTAACTTCTTCGCGCGGCGTTTTAGCTGCTTTTAGTTTGGCTATTTTTTTGTTTTCAATATTTTTAATTTTCAGTTTATCTTCTCAAAAATTAAAGATTGTTTTTAGTACTATTTTAATATTATTAATTATCGTAACTTCAGCCGGTTTTATTTTTCTGCGTTCGTCAGCCGGCCAAAATACCTTTAATCAGTTACCAACCTTAGTTAAACGGATTGTTTATTTTACTAGCGGAGCCGAAGGAAGATTTAAAGCTTGGAATATCGGCTGGCAAGGATTTAAGCAAAAACCGATTTTAGGATTTGGTTGGGAAAATTATAATATTGTATTTAATAAATATTATCAACCGTTCTATCTCAGTAAAGGGCAAGAAGCGACCTGGTTTGATCGGTCCCATAATCAGCTAATTGATTTATTAGCATTAACGGGTATATTTGGAATCTTATCTTATTTAATGATTTTTGGCGCTCTTTTTTGGCTGCTGTTTAGAAAAATAAAAATTTTGAATACTTTAAAACAAAAATTTCCCTTTGTTGTTTTGATTTTGATGTTTGTGGCGTATTTTGTTCAAAATCTTTTTGTTTTTGATACCCCAGCTCCTTTAATTATTTTTTATTTTAGTTTAGCCCTAGTATATTTTATTACTAGGAGCAATGAAGAGCCATTAATCAATAATGAACAATCGTCAACTGTTAATCGATTTCTTTTTCCTGTTTTGATATTTTTAATTATTATTTTTCTACCCTGGATGATTTATAAGTTTAATATTGAGCCGTTTCAGCAGAGCCGTCTGGGAATTAGGGCGGTGCATGCCTCAAAGGTTGAATTAAAATCCGGTTTTTATTGGTATCAGCAAGCATTAAATAAAAATACTTTTACTAATCCGGAGATTAGAACCCAATTGGCCAAAACAGTGGCTCAACAATATAAGACCAAAAATTCTGACTTACAAACCGTGGTTGAAATGACAGAATTTGCCATTGCTGAATTTAAGAAAAGTGTTGAAGAGCATCCCCTTGACGCCCGTCATTATCTATATTTGGGACAATTATATAATTTAGCGATTAAGTATAATCCAGGTTATATCAGAGAAGCGGAAAATATTTTAACACAAGCCCTGGAACTTTCTCCCCAGCGCCAGCAAATTTATTTTGAATTAGCAAGAATTCATTTATTTAAGAATGAGTATAATCAGGGGATTGATTTATTAAAACAGGCGGTGGCATTGGATCCGGAGGTAAGAATATCGATTAATAATTTGAAAAAAATTCTAAAGACTTTAGGGGAAAAAGAATTGGAGCTGGAATTAGTCAGTAATACACGAGAGTGGCTTAAACAATTAGAACAAAATTAGAAATGAAATTAAAAACACTTGGACAGATAAAAAATTTAAAAGGTAAAAAGGTTTTAGTCAGGGTTGGTTTTAACGTGCCAATGAAGAACGGGCAAATAGTTGATGATTTACGCATCCAGTTTGCTTTGCCGACGATTCAGTATTTAATCAGGAAAAGAGCTAAAGTAATTTTAATCAGCCACCTGGGTCGGCCAAACGGGAAAAGAATTAAGAAATATAGTCTTGAGCCAGTTTATAGAAATTTGGGTACTCGGTCCTCAAAAATGAAAAAGGTGGGATTTGTTAATGATTGTATTGGTCCAACTGTTAAAAAAACGATCGATAAGATGGAAGCAGGAGATCTGATTTTATTGGAAAATCTTCGTTTTTATCCTGAAGAAAAGAAAAATAATTTAAAATTTGCCCAATCTTTAGCCTCTTTAGCCGATATCTATATCAATGACGCTTTTTCTGTTTGCCACCGCCGACACGCTTCAATTGAAGCCATTACTAAATATTTGCCCAGTGCGGCTGGTTTGCTTTTAGAAAAAGAAGTTAAAAATCTTTCCCTGGTTTTACAAAATCCAAAACATCCTTTAATTGCGGTCATGGGCGGAGTGAAAATTTCGACTAAGATTGGGGTGATGAAAAATTTAATTAAACTGGCTGACCATATTTTGATCGGTGGCGCCCTGGCCAATAATTTTTTAAAAGCCGACGGCGCTCAGATAAGTAAATCAATTTATGAACCAGCGATGATTAAAACAGTTAAAAAACTAGTTAAAAACAAAAAAATCGTTTTACCCTTGGATGGCAGAATAAGGTTTATTGATAGTAATCAATCTTTGACCACTAAAATTAATGAATTATCATTATTAAAAAAAGATTTTGAACTCTTGGACATTGGTCCAGAAACGATTAGGTTGTTTTCAACCTATCTTAAAACTGCTAAACTAATAATCTGGAATGGGCCTCTGGGATATTTTGAAGATCAGCGATTTTCTTTAGGGACCAGACAAATCGCCCAAACAATTTTTAAACACAAAAAAGCTAAACTTATCATTGGCGGCGGCGAAACCCTGGCGGCGATTAAAAAATTTAAAGTTTATAATTTTCATTCCTTAGCTAAAGATAAGGTTTTTATTTCAACGGGCGGGGGAGCAATGTTAGAATTTTTAAGCGGCGTGATATTACCCGGGGTTGCACCTTTAATTAAATAAAAAATTAATTTATTAAAATTATGCCTAAAATAAAAAATATTTTGGCCCGCGAGATTTTGGATTCACGCGGCCATCCGACCATAGAAGCAGAAGTAATTTTAGAAAACGGAATCAATGGCCGGGCGGCGGTTCCTTCCGGGGCTTCAACTGGC
>JACZVN010000067.1 GCA_022572625.1 Patescibacteria group bacterium
AAGCTGGTCGGATAATATTTTTTAAGATCGGCAGTTTTTTTCGGCCAACCTAAAGTGGCAAAGGGCCAAAGGGCAGAAGAAAACCAAGTATCTAAAACATCTTCTGATTGTTTAAATTCAATTGCTTTACATTGAGGACATTTTAAAGGTTTTTCAGCTGAAACCACAAAACATTCTTTTTCTAAATTATTTTGACAAAACCAAACTGGTAATTGATGCCCCCACCATAGTTGTCTTGAAATGCACCAATCTTGGATATTTTTTAGCCAGTCAAGATAAACTTTGTTATATCTTTCAGGGACAATTTTTATTTTATTTTTTTCCACTACTTTAATCGCTGGCTGGGATAATTTATCCATTTTAACAAACCATTGAGTAGAAATTTGCGGTTCAATCGGTGTATCACATCTATCGCATAAAGAAATTTGATGAGTATAATCTTCTTTTTTAGCTAATAATCCTTGTTTAGCTAATTTTTTTATAATTTTTTCTCTAGCCTCTAAAACTTTTAAGCCAGCGTATTCACCGGCTTCTTGAGTCATTTTGCCATCTGGACCAATAACATTGATTATTTCCAGTTTATTATCTTGGCCAATTTTCCAGTCAGTATTATCATGGGCCGGCGTAATTTTAACCGCTCCAGTCCCAAATTCAAGATCAATTAAATGGTGAGAAATGATAGGGATTTCCCGGTTCATAATTGGCAGTATAGCAGTCTGGCCAACTAGTTTCTTATACCGCTCGTCTTTAGGGCTGACGGCAATGGCAGTATCACCGAGCATGGTTTCAGGTCTAGTGGTGGCCACGACCATAAATTGGTCAGGTTTATTTTTTAAGGGATATTTAAGGTACCAAAGATTTGATTCTTCTTCTTGGTATTTTATTTCAATATCTGAAATAGCGGTTGAACAGCGGGGGCACCAATTAACAATCCTTGGTCCGCGATAAATATATCCTTTTTGCCAATAATGAATAAAAGCAGTAATTACTGCTTGAGTGTATTCTTTATCCAAGGTGAATCGAATTCTTGACCAATCACAAGAACAGCCTAATTTTTTAAGTTGTTCTATGATTAAATTGCCGTATTTTTCTTTCCAAACCCATACTTTTTTAATAAATTTTTCTCGACCTAATTGTTGTCGAGTTAAGCCTTGTTTGGCTAATTCTTTTTCTACTACATTTTGAGTGGCAATGCCGGCGTGATCAGTTCCTGGAAGCCATAAAACTTTTTTCCCATCCATGCGGTGATATCTAGACATAATATCCTGAATAGTACTATTGAGGGCATGCCCCATATGGAGTGAACCAGTGATATTGGGCGGAGGAATAGCGATGGAATAGGTTTTTTTTCTTTTACCCGGAAGATGATCAGGATTAAAAAATCCACTCTTTTCCCAGAGTTGATAAATTTCCGATTCGTATTTTATTGGTTCGTATCTTTTTTCCATAAAGATTTTAAATTTGAGATTTTTATTTCTCTTTCATTTTGTTTCTTACCAAATTTTATTTTAACAATAATTTTTGATTTTGGCAAAATATCCTTTACTCGATCAGCCCATTCAATAGCGGTGATGGTATTGGATTTACCCAGCCAATCCTCTAGACCGATTTCAATTAAATCTTGTCCAGAGTTTAGTCGATAGGCGTCAACATGAACTAAATTTTCAATTATCGATTGTTTATTATTAATAGAATATACTTTCATTAAAACAAAGGTAGGACTAGTAATAGTTTTATTTATATTCAATTGCTTGGCCATTCCTTTAATTAAAACTGTTTTTCCAGCGCCTAGTTCGCCGATTAATCCAATTATTTCTCCGCCTTGAAAATAATGAGCCAATTTCTCCCCCAGGGCCAGGGTTTGTTTTTCTGATTTAGTAATGAATTTTTGCATTTTACTAAAAATATTTATTAGTTAGAAGATAGGACAGTTTTTTAAATTTCTAAATTTGGGTTTGTTTTTATTTTTTGCCAGTTATTTTTAAGGCGGTTTTGCTGAGTCTTGGTTAGATTTTTGAATTTAAAATAAGCGGCCGCCGCAATCATAACTGCATTGTCAGTGCATAAATTTTGGGGCGGAACTAAGAAATTTACTTCCGGGTTTAAACTTTCCACTTGGAATTTTAATTGTTTTCTAAGTTCTTTATTAGCCGCCACTCCACCGCAAAGAATAACTGATTTAGTTTTAAATTTTTTAGCGGCGCGCATGGTTTTACTTACTAAAACATCAACGATCGCTTGTTGTGTTTCAGCACAAACAGCTTGCACAAATTTCTTATCTGATAATTTGTGTTTTTGTTTTTTAATCAAGTAGAGCACGGCTGTTTTTAATCCAGAAAAGCTGAAATCAAAGTTATCAGAATTAATCATTGGTCTAGGTAAACTAAATTTAATCGTTTTAATTTTAAGGCCAAATTGTTCAGCTTGTTGCGAAATTACCGGTCCCCCGGGATAACCAATATTTAAAAGTTTAGCTACTTTATCAAAACATTCACCAGCAGCATCATCGCGGGTTTGACCAATTTTTTGATATTGATTATAATTTTTCATTAAAACCAGTTCGCTGTGTCCACCTGAGACAATGAGACAGACGGCTGGGAATATTTTTTGCTGGTTGCCGCTCATAAAATTTACGGCCACGTGTCCTTTGAGGTGGTTGATACCAAGTAAAGGTTTTTGCCAGACATAAGATAATGTTTTGGCCGTTTCGACGCCCACCAATAATGAAGTTATTAATCCTGGACCACTGGTAACAGCTATGAGGTCAGGAAGTTTTTTAGCCCGAGGCATTTTCTTTAAACAAGATTCAATCACTGGAATAATTTTTCCAATATGGGCCCGAGCCGCCATTTCAGGAACAATGCCTCCGTATTGGCGATGGATTGAGACTTGCGAACTGACGACATTGGAAATAATTTCAAAACGCACCCCTTTATTTTTAGGGATTACTTTTAGTAATGATGCCGCGGTTTCATCACATGATGTTTCTATGCCTAAGATGGTGAGATATTTTTTATTATCCATAATAACATTGTAATAAAAAACAATTTAAAATTCTAATATTCTTGACAGGTTTTAGTTTGGATGATATTCTATAATTAGTTCTTAGAATATATATTATATCAAATGTAGAAAGGAAGTCGAGAATGGCAAAGAAAGGTACGATAGTCGCTGTTTGTATTAGCTCAAAAGGGAATGTGCCCAAATATCCGCAGGAAGAAGTCCAGGTTGGGCAGTATGGTTTTGTCGGAGATATACATGCGGGCGAAACGCGCATGAGTCATCGCACGAAACAAGAAAAGTTTAATGATCGCCAAGTTACCTTAGTTGCTCAAGAGGTTTTGGATAGCTTAAATCAAGAACTCGAGATTTTTTTAAAGCCCGGAGATTTGGCTGAAAATATTACCACCGAAGGATTAGGTGATCTTTCTGATATTTTAGATGGATCTTTGTTGCAAATTGGTGATCGCGTAGTTTTGAAAGTTACGGAACAGAATAATCCTTGTAAAAATATTCTCGTATATCATCGTCTTCTTGTAAAAAATATTTATGGACGGCGTGGTCTTTTGGCTATAGTAAAAGAAGGCGTAGACTTACGAATTCGGCCAGGAGATATTATACAGGTTCTTTAAGCGGGCTAAATTTAGCCCGCTTTTTTTAAACTTATCCACAGTAGTTATTGACAAGTAAAATATTTTCTAATGGAGTATACAAATAAAACAATGTTTATATTTATGAAAATAAAAAAGAATCTTGACAACTTTTAAATAATTTGTTAAAGTTGATTTTGATGATTTTGATGTTCTTTTAATATTAAATAACTGGATGCAAAGATGAGGCTGACAAGAAAGCGAAAAAAGCAAATTGAAAAGGCGGTCAATTTTTGGGCTAAGCAGTTGGGAAATCCAAAATTTAAAATCTTGAGCGATGAAGAA
>JACZVN010000068.1 GCA_022572625.1 Patescibacteria group bacterium
CGAGCCAATCCACATTCAAATCAACGGCGCTCCTACGACGATATGTAAAATATGATTCATCCTTTAAATTGGTGACGGCGCCGGCAATTACCAACTTTATCCGGATATTGTCTTTTTTCTTAAGCAAATGGACTGCCTGTATCAGATATTCAATTCCTTTAATATTTTTAATTTGGCCCACATAAAGAATCACCGGCGGCTGAAAAATCCTTCTCTCACCCCCATCAATGGCGATAAAAGGCGCTAAATTAATCATGATCGGAATAGTCAAAACCTGTTTAACGCCATATTTTTTGGCCGCGGCCGTTAGATCTTTCGATATCCCAATGGCCGCATCGTAAAATCGTAAGCTTAGATAATAAACAAACTTGATGATGGCCAGTTTTATAAATATCTTCACCCTTGGTGTATGAAACAATTCGGCCTCAAGTTTCATATACTGAAGCTTATGAGCTTCCAATCGCAGGACAATTTTTTTTCTCTTAAACCGAGCCACGATCAGGGCTGGCAGGCCCGGCCAGATGGGCATAATTGGCATAAAAACAAGTGTGGTATCAACCGGACTTTTTTGACAAATCCGCCACAGAGTCCGGCCAATCCAGAACATGTACTTTATTCCAGAAAAATATTTAGAATTATATGGCCTGGCATAAGGGTAAAAAATAAACGGATCATTTTTGTTTTCTAAAATTTCCAAAGATTTATCCTTTGACCAGTGAAGAATGCGAATTGTATTAAAAAATCGTAAATAATATTCAAGATAATGAACCCTTTTAAGATGGTCGCGGGTGGTGGAAGGGGTATCATAAATGATAATTAATTCTTTGCGCATACATTAATTTTCTTGACTAGATTAGAGCCCTAAAAAATTATTTATTTTTCTGGTGTTTTCTAAGTAATAAATTGGCTTCAATTAGATTATCCAAATTATTAATATTGACATTGTCACCGTTGAGCATATAACCGTAGGCCTTTTTATCCTGGGCCACCAGATTAACCGCCGGAATAATCTCTAATATCTTTTTAATTTTTACCAGCGGTGTTTTTCTTATATAATCAAAAATTTCAGGAGAAAAAATAAAAACCCCGCAACCTCTTAGTTTATAGGGCGGGTCAATTGGCTTATCTATAATTTCAATCATTCTGCCGTCCCGTTCTAATTGAGCGCAGCAAGTATCTTTGAGGATCTGTATATTATCTTCCTGAACCATACCTTTGACCACCACCGCCTTTGTTTTAAAAAATAAATCCACCATGCCGTCCAGGGAGTCAACCATTGTAAAATCATCGCCCCAGATGCAGATAAACGGCTCCTGAATATATTGTTCTATTAATAAAATAGCGGCAGCGGTGCCGTTAAGCTCTTTCTGTTCCACAAAAAAAATTTCAGGTTTAATATCTTTTTTCACGCTTTCAATGTAGTCCCTTATTTTTTTCTTATGATTTTCAATGATAATAAAAATCTTTTCCACGCCGATGTTCTCCATTTGATTGATAACATAATGAAGAATGGGTTGATTGCCTAAAGGCAAAAGACATTTGGGCAGCAACTCTCCAATATATCCCATTCGCTTGCCTGCCCCGGCCGCTGGTATAACACCGTAGTTAATTGCATTTTTGAAAGACATAAAAAAATTAAATACTCAATTATTTATTGTAATCGATGGGCCGCCAGTAAACCTTTAAAATATTCGCGACGGGCTTGATTATTAGAACATAAAATTAAATTAACCGCCAAGCGCAGGGTATACTGAGCTGATAAAAATATAAATTTCTTAAAACCAAAAAGATTTTTCCGGCCAAAGATAATCGCATTTCTCGCCTGGAAATAGGCCTGAAATGGACTGATGGTTTGACGGCCCTCCACTCCCGAAGCCACTGAAACTTTATGACGGATCACTGCGGCCGGAACAACCACATTTTTATATCCCGCCCTTCGGGCCCGAAAACACCAATCCGTATCATCATAATAAATAAAAAAACTGGAATCCAATAACCCTATTTTTTCAAAAACCTCTTTTTTAACCAGACAACAAACCGTGGTAATATACTCAACCTCCAAAGGGGAGGTAATTTTTGATTGGGTATTTTGCTTCAACCGTTCCAAATGCCTGGCAAATCCGATCCACCAATAAATCTTTCCCCCATTAAACCAAATTTTATCTGAATCATAGTAAAGCATTTTTGGTCCAACCACGCCCACCGTTTCATGTTTTTGTAAATACTCAACCAAAATACTTAAAAAATCAGGCAACACCACGGTATCATTATTTAAAAATAAAATATAATCAGCCCCTTGCTTCAAGGCATATTCTATTCCAATATTATTGCCTTGAGCATAGCCTTCATTTTTTTTATTCTGGATTAAATGAATTTCCGGATATTGTTGCTTGATAATCCGGCCCTCATCATTCTTTGACTTATTATCAACCAGCACAATTTTATAATGGGGATAATCAATCTTGCCCAGAGACTGTAAACATTCCAGGGTATCATCCAAGCCGTTCCAATTAAGAATAATAATATAAACTTCGGGCATATTAATTTTTTATTTTTTGATATTGCAGAACCCTTTTTTGTGAAAATATTAAAAATCCTAATCCCATTAAAGTGAAAATAAAAGCAATGGAAAACATAGAAATTATTTGTGCAAAATTCTGATGCCAAATACTAATCAGGCTTACTTCCATGACACTGCCTATGGCCAAAATATATAAAAATTTAAATTTGTTTAAAGCCATAAAAAAATAACTTAAAAGAAAAATGAATCCGAAAAGGGCCATCGCCAGACTATAATAACCCAATAATGAACTTCCTTCAATATATTCTGCGCCGAAAAATAATCCAATAAACTGACTGGAAAATAAGAATAAAATTAAACAGACAAAAAAACTAATGGCTAAACCAATCAGCACGGCTATTTTTAATAAATGAAAATAATTTTGGTTCTTTTCCTGTTTAAACGCCACCACTGGAAATAGTATGCCGGCCAAGAGACTAATAAGTAAAAATACTATTCTGGCTACGGTGCTTAAAGCTGAATAAATTCCAGCTTCAAAACCGGTAAAATAATGTTTGACTAAAATTATATCAATATTTAGTAAAATATTAAGAAAAAGGAAAACTAAAAAACTTTTTAATACATACTGCCAAATCTCTTTTTTATTAATCCGTTTACCTGGTTTTTTAATAATCTCGCTATCTTTCTTTGGCTCACTAATCACATCCCTTAAAAAATAAATAGTTAGTAAGTATCCTATAATTAATGAAATTAAAAATCCAATCAAAGCTCCACTTATTTTAAAACCTAAAATAACTAATACTACAGCCAACACCACCCTGACCACAGACTCTATAACCGTGGTGATAGAAAGTTGGGTAAATCGTTTAATTCCCTGCAACGTTCCCTTGCTCACTCCGGCAATTAACATGATCACGGTGATGCCTGATAAAAAATAAATATAGTTTATGGAAGAAAGGTTTAAAAAATTTTGAACCGATTGGGCAAAAATGATGGTTACAATAATCAACCCTAAACCAACTAATACCATTATTTTGGTCAAATACTTAAAAAATTGTTTTAACTTTGCCAAAGATTCTTGAGCCTGGGAAATGGCTGAAAATCGAGCTGAGACTATTTGTAAAGGAGCTGATGGTACCACTAAAATAAATAATAAAGAAATAATAACCGTCAGTTCGCCAAACGATTCGGGGCCTAACATTCGGCCCATTAAAATCCGGTAGAAATAGTTTAAAACATTAGTTATTATACCCCCAATAAAAAAAATCAATCCTCCCTTCTATATACAATGTGAAAAATATTTATTTATCATTCATTAATCACTAATA
>JACZVN010000069.1 GCA_022572625.1 Patescibacteria group bacterium
AAGAGTATAATTGGTAATAGAAGCAATAAGGGGAATAGTAGGAGTAGTAACATTAACTACTGCACAATTAATTTCTCTTTTTTGATCTCCATTTCTTAAAGTGAAACGTAAAGGAATCATATCAGCTTGTTTGCCGATAGTTCCCTTAATTCCCCAAAAGCGGTCTTGCTCAATCGTACCGACAAAATAACCTCCACCTTCTGGATATTTAAAAGATGAACTATAATTAGAAACCGTAGTGATAATCCTGTTAACGGTAACGGGTAGATTAGTTGGTCCACTCCCTAAAAAAGAATGACCAAAACCCCAAAAATCGCTTCCTTCAACCATAGTTACTGTTCCATTAGCAAATAATTCTATATCACCGGTAACTAAAAAAACGTTAATGGCTGAACCAGGCTTTAGTTTTACTGATACTGAATCTGCTTCATTAATAACTCCTTTAATAGCTCCATTGCTGAATCCCGCGAGATTATGAATATTAAAGGGCAAATCCTTTTGCGTTAATGAACTCAAGAAAGCTTGATCTAAACTACCAGAGAATGGCCCGGAAAAAAATATAGGCTGAGGAAATTTATCACTAAAAGATTGCGGTGATACTTGAGAATCAACATTTAAAGCACTTTCGGCCCCTTTATACATAGTCTCAGCTAACTGAATTATAGTAACTGGATCTTTATTAAACCTCCAGCCATAGGCTAGAGCCCCTAAAAGCTTTATGCCATTTTCAGTATTAACATAAATTGGCGAACCACTCATTCCAGATGCCACCCCAACATGTTTAATTTGATAATTTTCTGGACCGCCAGACAATTTAACTACTGCTACTGGAGTTTGGGGGAATCCAATAATCATTTGATCAGGCCCTTTTACTAATGCTTCAAACCGTTGAGGTTCATATCCTTCAAAAACAGTTAATCCGTAGCCAGTCATACCAGATTTAATTTCACTTGCCTTAATAATCTGAACTTTTGTCGTATCAGCTAAAGCAAAAGAGTTTATCGACATTAATATCAATGAAATTATTACTAATGCTATTAATCTATTTTTCACTTTTACCTCCTTTTTAAAGTACAAAAATCCTATCTTTAGGATAGGATTTTTAATAAAAACTGTCAACCCATTATATTTTCTTCACCTCAATTTCTTTGACGGCCAAATTAATAAGTTTTGCTACCTCCAGTTCTTTTTCCGCCAATTCCACTTCTCTTGGTCGAGCTTTGGTGGCTGGGTGTTTAGGTAAAAATCGAGAACAGCAATCCTGATCTGGTAAAATAGATATTTCATAGGTATTAATTTCTTTGGCTATTTTAATTATTTCCTCTTTATCAAATCCAATCAACGGCCGAAAAACAGGTAAATCCACAACCTGATTAATAACTGATATATTTTCTATGGTCTGAGAAGCGACCTGACCTAGGCTTTCACCAGTCACTAAGGCCAAAAAATTTTCTTTTTTGGCTATGACTTGAGCAATCCTTAACATAAAACAGCGATATAAAATAACCCGCAATTTAGCTGGGGATTTAAGGAAAATTTCTTTTTGAATCTCAGCAAAAGGAACTAAATATAATTGAGTTTGAAATTGAAATCTATTTAACATCTTAACCATTTTCTCCACTTTTTTTATTGAAGCCTTATTAGTATAAGGATAGGCATGAAAATGAATAAAAATTACTTTTGATCCGCGCTTCATTAAATAAAAAGCAGCGACAGGCGAATCAAGACCACCAGAAATTAAACATAAAACCCGACCGCTAACGCCGACCGGTAAACCCCCTGGTCCTCTAATCTTTTCTAAATATAAAAAAGCATATGTTTCTACAATTTCAATAAAACAAGTTAAATCTGGATTGGTCAAATCAACCTTTTTCTTAAGTTTCTTGACTACATAACCGCCTATTTTTTTATTTATTTCTGGTGAAGTTAAAGGAAATTCTTTTTTTGACCGTTTAGTCAGGACGCGAAAAGTTTTAAATTTTTCCTTTTTTATTATTTCTAACACCTGTTCTTGTATAATTTCAAGATCTTGTTTAGAATCTATAGCAAAAGCAAAATAAGCCAGACCAAAAATATTTTTTAAACTATTCCTAATCTCTTCTTTATTTTTTTGTCCAGCTGGAGTTAATTCAATAATAATTCTCCCGGAAATACGTTTAATGCGTTGAAAATAAGTTTGTTTTAAGGTTTGTCTAATATTTTCGCTTAACTTATTTTCAAAAAACTTTCTATTTTTCCCCTTCAACCCTATTTCACTGTAATGGCAAATAATATAATTCATAGACTTTCATTCTAACACATTTTAATAGGGGTTTACAGCTTGTAGATTGTCATTTATAGTTATTAGTTAGAATAGGACGTAGTGTAAATAGTAGCATCCCAATACCAGAGCAAAGCTCGATACAGGGCAAACGAATCCTAATTTTGCCCGTCTAAATTTTCGGGACGTGGCCTAGCGGCTAAGGCGCCTGCTTTGGGAGCAGGAGATCGGGAGTTCGAATCTCCCCGTCCCGACCATTTAATAGAAATTTATTAAATAAAAAAATAAATAAAATCTTATTAAATGTTTATCTTATGAAACATGTAAACGCTAAAACAATTGAATGGATTTTGCGGATTGCTGTTGCTGGCGAATTTCTTGGACATGGAATATTCGCCCTTCAAATAAAACAAGGATGGATTCCCTATTTTACTTCTGTTGGTATTTCTGTTGAAACAGCAATGGTCATCTTACCGATTATAGGAGGATTAGATATCATTCTTGCTATTCTAGTACTTATAAAACCAATACGAATAGCTCTAATTTGGGCAGTATTTTGGGGATTCTTAACAGCGCTCATCCGCCCAATTGCCGGAGAACCTATCTGGGATTTTGTAGAACGATTTACTAATATAGGAGCCCCTTTGGCACTATTACTCCTAATAGGATTGCCAAGAAATTTGAAAGAATTTTTTAAATAATTATATATCTCTCTACTTCATCTTCCTTTAATTATTATTGCCTTAATTATTTTTTAACTTACCTAATCTTTTAATTAATAAATATTATGTTAGATCTAATTATTATCGGTGCTTCCGCCGCTGGTGCCGCGGCCGGTATTTATGCCGCTCGGCGAAATCTAAAATTTAAAATTATTACCTATGACACGGGCGGTGAGGTAGCGACCTCTGGTGACGTGGCTAATTTTCCTGGCTGGGGGGAAACCACCGGCATTGAAATATCTAAAAAATTTCAAACACACCTTAAACTTTATGACATTACTCTAGAAACTGGTATTAAAATTAGAAAAATTAGTCAGCAATCTGATCATTTTTTTGAAATTATTGGCGAAAAACAAAAACAAGAAATAAAATATCAATCTAAGACACTAATTATTGCCACCGGCGTTCACCCTCGGCATTTAAATGTTCCAGGTGAAAATGAATTCAATGGCAAAGGAGTTACCTATTGCACCGTCTGTGACGGACCCTTATTTAAGGATAAAGCGGTGGTCACAATCGGCGGCGGTAATTCAGCTCTTGAATCGGCCTTAATGCTGAATGAAATTGCCTCAAAAGTTTATTTAATTAATAAAAATCCTCAATTTAAAGGAGATAAAATACTCATTGATAAAGTAAAAAAAGCCGATAAAATAGAAATTCTTTATCAGGCTTTAACCAGTGAAATATTTGGTGATAAATTTGTTAAAGGATTAAAATATAAAAATAAAGATAACCAAGAAAATACTTTAGGGGTGGAAGGTATTTTTATTCATATTGGTATGCTGCCTAATACTGAATTTACACCAGTCAATTTAGAAAAAAATAAATTTAACGAAATCATCATAGATCATAAAACTTGTCAA
>JACZVN010000070.1 GCA_022572625.1 Patescibacteria group bacterium
TTGCCGGTATTAATAATTGAATTGATTAATAGTATCTTGCAATTAGTTTCTCTAGTGTTGGTTATCCTTTTAATTGCCGGTGGATTTATGTGGATGACTTCGGGTGGCAGTGAGGAAAAAATTAAAAAAGCCAAAGGAATAATTAAGAGCGCGATTATTGGATTGATAATTATTATTTTATCTTATAGTTTATCCACCTTTATTATTAGGCAGTTAACTGGAGCTACTGAATCTCCTGAACCAGAAGCTGGAATTCCTATGCAGATAAGTTATTTGTTTAAAAATTGAGTTTACGAGTTTAAAATTTTTTAGGTTTATTTAGTCTTGCTGCTTTTTTAAAAGCAGCAAGACTTATTTTAACCGCCATTTAAGCTTAATAATTTCTTTTAAATAATTAAGAGCTGTGTCAACGAGTTTAATCTTAGTTTTTCGATCAGCTTGTTCTTGCCAATTAACTGGAATTTCTTTAATTGAGAAATGGTAGCGAGAAGTGAGCGCTAGTAATTCGGTATCAAAAAATAGACCATTGTTTTTAATTCGAGGGATAATTTCTTGAACCATTTTACTGGAAACAGCTTTAAATCCGCAATGAACATCACTAACCTTAAGTTGAAAGAATATTTTTAAAATTAAATTATATCCTTGGGAAAGTAGGGATCGCAGAAAAGAACGTTGCAGTTGACTGGTTTTAGCATAACGCGTGCCCACCGCTAATTCATATTTTTCATCTAAAATGGCTTTAATTAATAAGGGAATAAATTTTAAATCCGTGGATAAATCAGCGTCCATGAAAATATTTACTTCGGCCGGGTAATCTTGCCAGGCTTTTTTTATGGCCGCTCCTTTACCCGGATCATTAAGGTGGAAATATTTTAAATTAGAATAAACCTCCTTTTTTTCTTTAACGATTTCCATAGTTTGATCGGTTGAACCATTGTCAGCCACAATAATTAGCCATTGATGGTCAGTTAAATTTTTTTGACAAAAGTCAAAAATTTGATCAATGGTTTGACTAATAATTTTTTCTTCATTATAAGTGGGGAGAACTAGAGAAATTTTCATAATTCTAAAATTTTATATATTTTAACTATTTTATTTTCAAAAACTTTTTGCAGAAATTTTTTTTCTTCGGGCATAAATTCTTGTTTTTGTTTTTCATCAGTATAAAAAAATAAGTAATCTATTTTATTTTTTATTAAAAAATTATATTTAGCCCAGTCATTTTTATTGTTATTTAAAAACCAATCTACTTCTTGTTTTTTTGCCTGGGCATAAGCAGTTTCAATCACATGACCAATGTAAACCCTGCGCTCGGCAAAAGCGGGAATTAGATTGCCGGTTAAAGGACTAGCGCTGCTTAAGATAATCGCTTTTTCTGGCGTATTGGTTTTTAACCATTTCATGCCATCAATTAATTCATTGGGCACGGAAAACCAGGGATGGGTAAAATTAGTTATATCTTTAGCGATAATATAAATATTAGAAGAAGAAAAGAAAAAAATAAAGAGCAAGGCCCAAATAAAGATATTTTTATTCCAGGTAATTTTTTCCCAGATCGCGGTATTTTTTAGCTTTTGATATAAAATAAAAAGACCGGCGGTGGCAAAAATAGAGATAATAATATGCAATCCTTCAGCCATTCTTCTTTGTAATGGTATGGGCGAATAAATTAGCCAAAGGTGAACTCCTAGCCAAATTATTAAAAAGAGAAACTTATTATCTAGTTTTTTATTTTTGGCGTAACTATATATTCCGGCCAAGAGTAAAGGGAGTAGTAGCCCGTAGCTAACGAGCAACATCCAAAAAGAGGGTGTCAAGCCAAAAGGGATAGCTTGGGCAATGCGGTGAATGGTTAACCAATGGGTATTAGAAAGCCAAAAGTAATAGATTAAAGAGGGCAGGGAAATAAGAGTAAAAATAAGAATATATTTGAGTAATAACCAATTAAGGCGTTTTTGGATCAAAGATGATAAAAACCAAAAAATGATTAGGACTGAAAAGATGGTTGGAACATGATAGGGGTGGGCTTGAAAAAGCAGTAGCCCGGCTAAGCCGCTGATGACCGCGTATTTATTTTTTTTGTTTTGAAGCGCTAAAAGCATCAAGAAAAATATTGAGATAATCAGGGTTAGGGAAAAAATAAAAAGAGGATTAGTGTAAAGGGTAAGGAAAGTAATGCCTTCGGGAATCCATAAATCCATTGGTTGTTTTATAGAAGGAAGGTGTGATAACCAGGGAGATAGCCAGGCGCCCAAACCGCTGGAAAAAGAGATAAAGATCAGGCATATTTTTCGTTTTTGCTTATTGGCAAACAAAAAACTAATAAAAAGATAAACTAAAAATAGAAAAATAGGGATTAAAATAATTCTCGCGGCTTGAAATATTTGAATGGCTGAAAGATGAAAAATTTTCGCTATTGCTCCCAAGGTTAGGAAAAATACATTAAGAATAATGCGTGGCTGTTCTTCAGTCGTGTAAAGGTCTTGAAAAAGGAAATGACCTGATTTAACCTGTTCAATATAAGAAAAATAATTTGGATAATCCACTCGGTTAATAGTAGAAACCCACAGGAAATGAGTGTTTTCCGGACTTTTAATATATCCGTAAACATATGGCGCAGTGGTAAAAATTATTACCAAAACGGTTAAGACGATTAAAAAGAGCCATTCTTTTTTATCAATATTTTGGATAATTTTTCTAATTTTCATTTTTAATAAATTGTTGATCTTTTTTAATACCCCAGTCCGCTAATTTAAATTTTACTAAAGTCCACAAGATACTAAATCCGTATTTAGTACTTTGATAAAGATTAACTGAAGAGGCGTCTTTAAAATAGCGGGTTTTAATAGGTATTTCCTTAATTTTAAAGTCATTAATTTTTATTTGAACAATAATTTCCGTATCAAAAACAAAGTCATTTGAGTTTAGATAATAGGGAACAGTTTTTAGAATTTTGCGGCTATAGGCCCGGAAGCCAGAGTGATATTCAGTTAAATTTAGTTTTAAAACTAAATTTTCTAACTTAGTTAGAAAGATATTGCCGAGATACTTCCAATATGGCATCCCTCCCTGCCGGGCCCATTTTTTATTAATCATTCGTGACCCAAAAACAGCTTCCGCTTTTTTTTCAACTAAAGGGATAATTAGTTGAGGGATATAGGCGGGGTCATATTGATGATCAGGATGGACCATAATAATAATATCAGCGCCTAATTTAAGGGCTTGTTGGTAACAAGTTTTTTGGTTACCCCCATAGCCCAAATTTTCAGTATGAGTAAAAGTTTTGAGCCCTAATTTTTCAGCCACGGCAATAGTATTATCTTGACTGGCATCATCAACCAGAATAATTTCATCAACCCATTCCCTAGGGATATCATCAACGGTATTTTTTAAAGTTTTGGCCGCATTATAAGCAGGCAAAACAACAATTATTTTATGATTTGGAGCTTTGACAGACATATTATTATTTTAGCTATTTTGTTCAACTAAGAACATATTTTTATAAATAATTGCTTCGTAATCCTCATAAACTTTTTTTAAGGAGGTAGATTTTTTAATTAATTTAGCAAAATTTTTATCTTTTTTGTCAACTAAAATATAAGTAGCTTTAAATTTTTCGGTTAAGATTTGAGCCGTTTTATGGGGATTGGTTTTATTTAAAAATAAATTTAACCAAGTTTGATATAAGTCTTTATTTTTTTCATACATAAAAGTTTGATCTAGTCCGTTAATGTAATAATTACGAGTGTTAAAGAAAAATAGTTCTGGAAAAATATCCCAGTTGCTTTGGAAAACAATTTCTGCCGCTTCAGTATTATTTTTAAGCCAATGGG
>JACZVN010000071.1 GCA_022572625.1 Patescibacteria group bacterium
CTCCTACCGGAGCCGCCCGTAGTGACGCGCCGCTTGCAGGTGGCCGAACGTCACTATACGGCGGTCAAGCGCACCTGGGCTGGGAGCAGTAATCCAGTCTATTACACAGTTCTGCGGGCCGAGGGTCGCGAGTTCGTGGTGGACGGCAGTTGGCAGTTAGCGCGAGAGGCGCACAGCTACGTCGTCGGCACGTGGCTAGAAGTGGACTTTCAGGGCGACCCCGGCACGGTTCTGGTTCGCTCCGGTGCTGAATTTTTTATTCGCTTGGCACAAAATGAGTACTTTCTCGACCTCGCCAAGGGAGTCCTGGTCAAGGGTCTCGCCGCCGGGATTGACCCTACCGTCAACTTTTAGGCTATTTCGTTTCTGAAATTTTCGAATGGCCTCGTTCAGGCGTAGTCCTAAAAAGCCGGTGACGCCGTCTGTTTCGTCAAGTTTTAAATCAGACATAACTTTAATGCGAGAAATAATAGCTGAATGAAGGTGGCCGGGCAGCATGGCGGTTTCCCTTAAAATTCCATCAATACGATAGCGAACCCGACTCTTATCATTAAATGGCTCAATGTGAACATCAGAAGCCTGATTATCAACCGCGTATTTTAAAATTGAAGCGACTAATTTAGCAATCGGGGCCGCTTGGCTCATTTCTTCTAATCCCAGTTCTATTTTTTTTCCAGTGGGAGCAAATCTCTTTTCCGCGGCGCCCACCGCCTCTTCAACCTCAATCGCTAAACCAGTATATTGAGCTAAAATATTTTTTAAAGCTGAAGCCGGAGCCGTATAAAATTCTACTTTTAAATTATTTTGCCGGGCAATAAAATTAACGGCTTCCCGAGCTTTAAAGTCTCCTGGATTAAGGATAGCTGTCTTTAAAACCTTACCCTCTTTGGCAAAAACTACGACTTGATAATTTTCCGCTGTTTCTCGAGGAATAATTTGTAAAATTTTACGGTCAACTGAAAGTCCATATAATTCAGCACCGGGTAAATTATAAATACTTGATTTGGCTTGGGATATTTCTTCCTCGGGAATCAATTTTTTTGCTTCTAAAAGAGCGTCCGGAGATAAACGCACCTCCTTGGCTTCATTTAAAAGCTGATCGTAATGTTCCTGGGAAAGGGAACCAGATTTAACTAAAAACTTAAGAACTTTACTATCTCCTTGAGTCATAATAATTTATTTTAATGTTTAACCTTAAAAAATATATAAAATTTTAAAAAATCTAAAATTAGTCTTCTTGTGACGGTTCTTCTTGTGACGGTTCTTCTTCAGTTTCTTTTCTAAAAGGAATAAAAGGATTAGGACGGCCCTTTTCTTCTACTATAATCGGAATAAAAAACTCTTTATTATAAATCATTTCTTTAAACTTAGGATTATCAAGAATAGTTTTTAATTTGTCTATCGGTGGTATTTCCTGAGATAAATAAGCCGGCTTAATCATTAATTCAGTTGAAACTGGAACAAGTGATTCAATCGTAGTAATATATCTAATTAAAATAATGCCGGTGGTGACCACCACGACTACAAAAATAACTAAAAACAAATATTCTTTTTTAACCTTTTTTTGGGGCATAACCTTATTCTAAATAATAACTCTTAATAGTCAAAGATAAAATATTACCTAATTCTTTCATCGTTACGGTCTCGACATCCATAATGCGAATATTTTTCTCAATTGCTGCTAAATATTGTTTAATTGACTGATAATCACCTCCTTTAAAACTAAGACTAATAGTAATTACTCCCTGTTCATATCCAGCGCCAAAACCAATTAATTCTAAACCGGATTGAATGGCTAAAGCATCAATCTGTTTTAAAATATCTGGCATCGACACGGTATTAGCTAAAACCAAATCTAATTTTTCTAACTCAGCAATATTAATATTATCGGATTCAATTTTTAATTCTTCTAATCTTTGAAGATATTCTTTTTGTTCAGCTAAAACTTGGCGATGGCTAGCTAAATCAAATGGACCGCCATTAACCGCCTGATCCACTTTCGGCTTAATAATAAAAAAATATTCAGATGAAAAAACGACCAGCACAATCAGGATAATCAAAATCCACCAGTATTTAACCAAAAGAACATGATGCCATTTTGGTCTAAAAATTTCTTGTTTAATTATTCGAGCCATAGTTATTTATGAAATACATTATCAACTAAACTCAAGTCAAAAGAAGCGCCAACGCCAGCCGGCAATTTTCTAATACCAGAAACACTTAATTCTTTAATAAAATCTGAGGCCTGAGAAAAGGCAACAATCTGCTTAGCTAAAGAAATAAGATCCCGAGCTGTCGCTTCTAAATGAATATTTTCGCTTGTATTAGCAAAAAAATCACCAAAATAAACATCATTAATGGTGTGAGCTTCTAATAGGGTAAAAAATTTAGTCCAATAAATATGATTATTTAAAATACTGTCTACTTGAGCGGCTTTTCTTTCTAAAGCGGAAATTTCGTCTCTAATTTCTAAAAAGGACACACTTTTAGCTTCTAATAATTGTATTTCTCTTTGAAGCCGATAAACCTCTGTCCCTAGTCTTTCAAAATACCAATCCGTATATAACCAAACCACGGTAAAAATAGTAAAAATAATTATTAAAATAGCTAAAAAAAGTAAAAACCGAGAACGGACAATTCTAGGAATTACGACTGCTCTTTTCGGCATTAAACTAATTTCAAGCTCCCCCCTTTTAAAGACCATTGGTTGTTTTTGATCTTTTTTTTCTTTTGAAATTGGCTGCTCGCTTATTTTCAACGTTTCAGCTGAAATTTCTTCTTGAGGCTCTTTTAAGGGCTGCTTATTTTCAGCTGATTCTGCTTCAAAATCAAGTTCCTTAATTGGTAAAGACTTTTGATTTAAGTCCTGGTCTTGAGAAGAAATCGGCTCTTTTTTTTCTGGTTCTGGAGTTGGTTCAGGTTTAGGCTCTGGTTTTTTAGCTTTATCTTTTTTATTTAAAAAAGAACCCCACCAACCTGGTTTTTTATATTTTCCAGGCGGTTGTTCTTCTTGGATCGGGCTAGTCATTTCTACTATTTGTTTTTCGGCTTGTTTTTTTTTAGCGCTAAATAATTCTCTTTTTCCCTCTTCTTGTTCAGAAGAGAGTAAATCAATAGGCATATGAAAAAAATTTAATTATATTTGACTTTAAAATTATTTTAATTCCCGAAGGGCCAGTCCAATGGCCACCGCAAATCTGGGAGCCACCTCTTCTAGGGCCGGTTTTAATTCTTCCGGATAAGCGACCCGAGACCAAGGATCGCCAATTAAAACTCGAATATTAAGTATTTTGGAAAAATAGTTAACTAAATTGGGTAAATATGATGAACCACCGGAAATAATCACCTGCTCAACGACTTGACCTGATTGATCTTGATA
Organism: Patescibacteria group bacterium; assembly: GCA_022572625.1. Lineage (GTDB taxonomy): Bacteria > Patescibacteriota > Patescibacteriia > UBA2591 > UBA6264 > JACZVN01. The sequence goes on from JACZVN010000071.1 coordinate 3,380, forward strand.
AAGTTTTAATGAATACTGCATTTCATCAACCACTGGCTTTAATATTCCCTCAATAACCTGAGGAATTTTTGATGTCCCGCCCATGCCAATATCTCTTTTAAACTGTTCCGCCCTTTTAAAATCAATATTTAAACTATTGGCAATCGCCCGGCTAATAGTGATTCCTCCCACGTCAATACTTCGGTTTAGGGCCGGCACTCCCTTTTCAATAATAATAATATCAGTCGTCAAAGCACTGGTGTCAATAATCATGGTTGTGGCCTGACTTTTACCCAGGAGTGATCGGGCTAAAGCAAAAGATTCAGTTTCTAAAGACAGTAATTCTAAATCAGCCTGCTTAAAAATCTCAACATATCTCCGGACCAACTTTTTAGAAGC
>JACZVN010000072.1 GCA_022572625.1 Patescibacteria group bacterium
TTAATCCTTTTTCTAATTTTTGGTTTTCCTGGGCGGCCATTCATCCAGATACAGAATTATATAAATAAAAACCACTTATTTATGAAAAAAATTTTAATTATTGTCGGCGGTGTGATAATTGTCATTGTATTAATTTGGCTTTTAGTTCCTAAAAATCAGGATCTACCACAAACGAATATTATCGCCGATAAACCGACAAAATTTAATAAAGCCCCGGATTTTTCTTTACCAGATTATCAAGAAAAAACAGTGTCCCTGGCTGATTTTAAAGGAAAACCAGTGATGCTTAATTCCTGGGCTGTTTGGTGCCCCTTTTGCGTTAAAGAACTTGAAGATTTTGCCATACTTCAACAAGAGTTGGGTGACCAGATTGCCATTGTCGCTATTAATCGGGCTGAATCATTAAATCAGGTCAAAAAATATACCGATGACCTTGGCTTAACCGATAAACTTATTTTTCTGCTCGATCGGAAAGATTCTTTTTATCGCTCGATCGGAGGATTTTCCATGCCGGAAACTATTTTTGTGGATTCCGCTGGAAATACTGTTTTTCATAAAAGAGGACCGATGAGATTTGATGAAATAAAACAAAAAATAAATGAATTATTTGCTATATGAATGAGTCAATTGGCTTAGTTATCCCGGCTTTTATCGCTGGTATCCTTACTTTTCTGGCCCCTTGTACTTTACCGCTGGTGCCAGCCTATTTAGGCTTTATTAGTGGCACTTCAATTGAAAATCTTAAAGATACTAATAAAAAAAGTGTCCGCCGAAAAATTTTCATAAACGGCTTATTTTTTATGCTCGGTGTTACTATTATTTTCGTTTCATTTGGTATGTTGGCTGGCCTGGCCGGGCAAGCCCTAAGTTCCTATCGCATTTGGATTGTTCGCGTCGGCGGTGTATTTGTTATTATTTTTGGACTTTTTATGATTGGGATACTTAAAATTCCATTTTTTAATTATTTACTAGGCACCGAACGGAGAATAAAACTTCCTTTTAAAATATCTCCTGGCAAGCCATTGAGTTCAGTCTTACTCGGCAGCGCTTTTGCGGCTGGCTGGACACCCTGTATTGGTCCGATTGTTGGCACTATTCTTTTATTGGCCTCAACTTCAGCGACCGCGCTTCAGGGAGGCTTTCTTTTATTTATTTTTTCCATGGGTTTAGCTGTCCCCTTTTTAATCGTGGCCGCCGCTTTAGGTACCGCCATATCTTATCTTAATAAGATTAAAAAATACCTGCGTTGGGTGGAAATTCTCGGCGGAATATTTCTTATTTTACTTGGCCTGCTTTTATTCACTAATAATCTTAATTTACTGGTTGGTTACGGATTCCGATTTTTTCAATTTATTAATTATGATCGACTGCTCGACTATCTATAGTTAATAAAATTTTAAATAAAAAAAGCCGCCTGGTTATTATTTAAGCGGCTGTTTCTTTTAGTAAATTTATCAAACAAGTGGCTGTCTCCAGGTCAAGGCTTAAATAATTTCTGCCCAGCCATTCATTAGTCCATTTATTAAAATGTCTTGATTGATTTAAATATGCCAGTGGGTTTAAGAAACGCACTAAATCTAGAGTCACCTCGAACTTATAATCGATTAACAAAGATTGATTTGGGTCAGCCAGACAAATAGGATTTTTTGGATCTCCCATTATTCCTTTAATTAGGAAATAACCGATAATATACTGCTTTTCCTGCCAAAGGGTTCTAAAGAATAAAACATCTCCTCGCTGAAGCTGCTGGCGTAAACTTTTATGACACCGGCTGTAAGTGAAATTTTTAAAATCAGGATCTGGCTTTCGATAATAATGGACTCCTTCAATTTCATTTATTGCAAGTTTTCTTCTGATCGGTCGATCAGTTCTAATACCGTTAGTAATATGCATCACTCCGTTATCAAAGTTATCATTAATCCAGTCGCTGAAACAAACCGTAATATATCCTCTCAACTTTTTTATCCTCCTTTATTGACTTTATTATACTATATTATATTTTTTCATCTTTGTCAAGATTAAAAAAATTAGGTTTGATTAAATCTATTTTTACATATCTTGACAAAATAAAAAAAATAGCTAATCTTAAGTTATCAATGCTCTTTAAAATTTAAAAGGAGGTAAAATTGGATCTATTGCTAATACCATTAATGCTTTTTTTATGGCTAATAATATTTTATTTATTAAATTTTACCCTACAGGCTGAGATATTAGAAAAATCCTTAAAAAAAAGCTGGAAAAAAGTATTAACTTCCTCTTCTCTTTCAGAACTCTCACCAGAAGTCATTAAACAAGCTAAAGCCCGTTGTGTTAAACTCCGTAAAGGAATCTGTCAGGCTAGTGGTGTTTTAATAAACGCTGATTATATCTTAACGGCTAAACATTTTACTAATGTAAAAAGTATATCTAAAAATATTAAGGTCACCTATCAAAAACAACATTTTTTAGCTAGAGAAATTCCTTTGCCTTTAGCAAAAAATATAGATCTAGCCCTATTAAAAGTAATCAACCATCAATTTCCTGTTTCTAATATCACTCTGGGAGACAAAATAAATGAAAATGATCTGGTATTCAGCTTCAACAGTATCCACTTTCTACCAAAAATTATTCCTTACACTGGAGTTGTTATGGGCATGAAAATTTTTAAAGATAAATCTTTTTGGTGGCAAACTCTAATTAATAAAATAATAAAATCTTATCGAAAATTAGTTCAAGCTCCCTATTTGATCATTAATTCTGAAAGGCCTATCCTTAAAGGTATGTCTGGTAGTGCGGTTTACGACCGCCAGGGCAGACTAATCGGCATCCTGGTAAGCCGATCTACTACTAAACCTGATAAATATACAAAAGGTCATCTAGTTTCTATTGCTCGTTTTCAAAATATTTTAAAATAATAAAAAAGACTGTTTAATTCATTAACGGTCTTTTTATTTTAAAAAATTTTAGCTTCAGCCTAGTTTAAACCTGTTTAAGAAAATCAAATTAATGGGACCATTCCCTTTTTTTTCTTTTAAAACTTCTGTCTGACCAACTCCTTTTATTGCCCCTATAACTCACTTTTTTATTGCTCCTAGTTACATCGATCTTTTTGCCTTTAAAATTTATTCCTTTTAAATTTTTTATCACCTCCTCCGCCCGCTCTTTCTCAACTGAAAAAATCGAATATTCTGGCATTAAATTTATTCTTCCAATTTCAATGCCTTTTAAATTTTTATTTGAATTAAATAAGGCAAAAAATCCTTTAATATCAAGTCCGTGTTTTTTGCCAAAATTAATCTTTAAACTAACATTATCTCCATTTCCTTTTTTTGAATCAAAAATACTCTCCTTAGCATTTAAATCACGGGCATCTTTATAATCCTCCATTAATTGATTAAATTTAAGGGCAATAAAATGTTTTATTAAATCTTCTTTATTTAATTTTTTAAACTTATCTACAATTTCTGAAAAATATCGTTCATAACTAGTTTCTCTGATATCGGTATTTTCTATTTCTCTAAGAAAATTATCAATTTGTTTTTGAAAAACATCTTTCTTACTTGGAATTTTTTTATATTCAAATTTTTTACCAATAATGCTTTCTAATTTTTTAATTCTTCTAAGCTCGGCCCGACTAACAATCGATATAGAAACTCCACTTTTCTGAGCTCGGCCCGTTCTTCC
>JACZVN010000073.1 GCA_022572625.1 Patescibacteria group bacterium
CAAGTACAAAAATCTTGTATTTACCGATAGTTGGCGGAATACGGCTATAGGCGATAATATTTTCCCTGACGTTATCAACTCCGGTTTGCGAGGCCGCGTCCAATTCAATTAAATCTAAAAAACGCCCTTGCATAAGATCCTGGCAATTCTGGCATTGATTGCAGGGCTCACTTTGGCCCGGTTTTCTTTTTAAACAATTAACCGCTTTAGCAATTAAGCGAGCGGTGGTGGTTTTACCTAAGCCTCGGGGGCCGGTAAATAAATAAGCATGGGCAAGTTTGTCCCGCTTAATTTCATTTTCTATAATTTTAATATTATCTTTTTGACCAATCAACTCAGCAAACGTTTGCGGTCGATATTTACGATAAATAACCATAGATGGATATATTTTAACTATAAATTTTATTCAATTTTAGGCTCCGAGGGCTTATCTTCTAAAATTTGTTTACTTCGTTCTAAAATTCCCTTTTCGATTTCACTTTTAGCCCGGCCATATTTTAACCGTGACAATTCTTTAATTGCTTTGGCTATTTCAGGATTTCCCTGTTTTGGTGGATCAGGGGCTAAATTAAAGGGAGAAAGCGTCTGATTATCAACTAACAGTTTAACATAGGCGCTATATTTTTCCACGTTAACCAGATCATAGGGGCTGAAAACTGGCGCAAATTCTTTGGCTAAAAATTCAGCGTCTTCGACTCCTATTTTAAAAGCAATGTTGGTTCCAACCGTGCCAAAAATAGCATCGCGCATTGAAGTATCTTGATTTTTTACCAATTGGCCAATGTATTGATGGGCAATGGTCAAACACAGCCGATATTTTCGAGCTTCGGCTAAAATAGTATGGATGCTGTCGGTGATAAAATTTTGAAACTCATCAATGTAAAGGAAGAAATCCTTGCGTTCTTCTTCCGGTATGTCAGTCCGGGAAAGGGCGGCAATTAAAATTTTTCCCACTAAAATCAAACCAATGAGATACGCATTGAGATCGCCGATCTTACCCTTGGCTAAATTAATCAAAAGAATTTTTTGATCATCCATGACCGTGCGGAGATTAAAGGCGCTCTTTTGCTGTCCAATAATCGGCCGCATAATATCATTGGCCACGAATTGGTTAAGTTTAGAAGTGATGTAGGGAGTAATATTGGAAAGCGCCGCTTCTCCGCCGGCCTTTTCCGCTTCTTTGGTCCAAAAATCGTGCACCACCTGATTAGAACAATGTTTTAATTTATAGGCGCGAAAATCTGGATCAGCCAATACCTTAGAAATTTCCATTAAGGTTGATCCGCTTTCGGGATGATCCATGATTAAAAGTAGCGCGTTTCTCATATATTGCTCAAACATCGGTCCGCCCGTTGTTTTTAAATCATAGAGCTTATCTAACATATGAATCATTTCGTTGATCAAAAAAGTTTTCTGTTCTGGATATTTTGGGTCGTATTCAAGCAGATTTAAACCCATCGGTCGCTCAATGTCCGAGGGATCAAAATAAATAACATCTTCCGCCCGTTCTTTAGGGACGTGTTCTAAAATAGTTTCCACTAAATCACCATGGGGATCAATAACACAAATTCCTCTGCCGCTCATAATATCTTGAATCGCTAAATTAGCGATCAGGACACTTTTACCCACCCCGGTTTTACCAATGATATAAATATGGCGCCGCCGGTCAGCTTCTTTAATATAAATATTTTTTTCTTCACCGCGATAGACATTCCGACCCAACCTAATGCCTTCAGTCGGAATACCAATCGGCGCCGCCGCTTTTTTAGCCATCAGCCATCTAATATTAGGCGTTTCGGTGATCGGCAAAGGAAAATGAAATACGCTGGTCACCTCTTCAGTATTAAGGATAAAAGATTTTTTTTGATCAAGAATGCGATAAATAAAATCATGGATTGTTTTATCTGAACTAGATTTAAATATTTTAAAACCATTGCCATATTCGTAGTTGGTATATTGGGCAAAGGCGTTGGTAACATTATTTAAATAAAGTTCCGCTTTTTCCTTGGTTTGGGCCGAAACCACAATTCTAATATTAACATCCAATCCAGCTTTATTAGCCTTTTCACCCAATAACTTTACTGTTTCCTGTTCGGCCGGTGAAAGTTGATAGGCCTTGACTGGTCCATCTTGCTTTTTTTCTTTTGATGAGGATGAAAATAAATCAAAAAAACCGCCCAAGATGGATAAGGCCGGGCTGGTCATGACTGAATTTACGGCTTGTTTAAGGCTTTTACCTTGTTCCATGGCGGAAGCTACCTTGGGTCCTGAATGACGCCATCCCTTATGGGCCGAACGAGCGACAATTTGAACCGCCACCGCGTCTCCTGCATCAATCTTACTCAGGGAATTAGTAATTGCTTCCAAGGGATCGGTCTCTCCTTTTAAATATGTTTTAATGGGAAATATGGAATAATTTTTCAATTTTAAATAGGCGCTGACAATTACTCCTTTAGATGAAAAAATATTATAATCTTCCACCTGTTCAATATTGGCATTCGGATATTGGGCCTGAATCTGCTGTTCAAAAAATTGAACTACTTTTTTTGGCACCACCACATAAAAAGAGATTATCCCCTGTTGATCTGAGACAATCTCAAAAGAAAAATTATCCGAACGACTTAAAAAATAAGATCGTAAATTTTGCTCCGCTTTTAATCCGCCAATGTTGGCAAAAAAGTTTTCCATCGGCATTAACATTTCTTTAATGCCTTTCTTTTGGGCTTCATCCTGGGGTCTTTCCTTGGGCAGGGTGACCAATAAAACTACTTTTTCAAAAGCGTATTTAAGGCGGAATATTTTTTTCAAATAATATCTAATAAAGATTAAAACCAAAAAAACAAGAACTAAAATAAAAATACCTAACCAGAGCCAAGGATTAGCTAATAAACTTTGACCCTGTTGTTCGAGTCCGCTTAACGGATTTGATATTTCTAATAGTTCAGGATTCATAAATCACTTAATAAAGGATAGATAATTATTTATTTTTCTACTTTCTTTTTTTCAGCCAAAGATAAAATTTTGCCGGCCTTAAGTTTTGATTCCTGTTCTAAAAAGAATTTATTAATCCCTGGAATAATCATCAGCCAAGATTTAATTAAATCAACAATTTTATGAACGGCAATTTTTGTTTGGGAAATAATTTTTTCTATTTGGGTGGTAGTTTCTTCTCCCTTTACCTTAAATTGTTCTTTTAAATTATCAGGCAAAGATTGATAGATCTCCCCTAGCCCCTCTGAAAGGATTGATTCTATTTCTTTAAAAGTTTTACTTTTTTCTAAAATGACCGGCTGGGGAGCTGGTTTTTTATGCATGAAAGGGATGCGACTGGTGGGCGGCGCGGCTTTCTCTATTTCCAATTTTTTTTCTATCAGATTTGGTTCTTTTTCCAAACTGGTTTCCGGACGAGGTGCTTTTTCAGCTGCTGCTTTTATTTTATCCTCTTCTAAAATCTCCGGCGTTTCTGGAGTACTTGGTTTTTCTTTGGTGGGTGGTTTAATAGGCATAATTTAATTATTTATCTCTGGTTTTTTATTTTTTAAAAGATACAAAAGTAGAAC
>JACZVN010000003.1 GCA_022572625.1 Patescibacteria group bacterium
CTTAAGAGAAGACAAGAATGTTTTTTTTGATCCTTTTGATAGCTTCGATATTGGTAAACTAGAGCCAGAGTAGTTAATCCAAGGATTAAAATAATAATCAATAGAATCTTTTTGGAACGAATTCTATCCTTAGATAAAGTCGCCGGCACGTCAATTAATCGAGAAATACTTTTTTCCTCAGCCGTACCCTGAGTTAAATTAGACTCTGAGGTTGAAGCCGCAGATTCTTTAGAATCCAGTGTTTCTAAACTTTCTTGTTCTTTGCTCTCAATCTGTTTAAACTTTTTAATTTTAATCACGGGATGACTTTTATCCCATTTTTTAATTAACCCGCGCAAGGCTAATCCAATTGCTTCGATATAAAAAAGTGAATTTATTGATTTTTTTTCATCAATAAAAATAGTTGGCTGGCCAATTTTTACTGGTAAACCAATTTCTTGAGCAAAATAATCAACCAATCCTTTTAATTGGGCCGTCCCGCCAACTAAAATAACCTCATTAATTTTAAGCTTGGTTTTATTTTCAAAATGATCAAATGATTCTTTTATTTCTTTTAAAACTGGTTCTAAAGTCTTTTTTAAAACAGCCGCTAAATCCGGCTTTTCACCGGCTAAACCATATTTAATTTTTAACTCTTCCGCTTCTTCTGGTTTTACCTTTAAGGTCTCAACAATTTTGCGGTTTAAAACATCGCCGGCTATTTTAATCGAATAAGAATAGCGCAAATCACCCCGGTCAAAAATAGCGACATTGGTCGTTACTGCCCCCATATCAATCACACAAATCGGTTCCTTAGGAGGCTTAATAAATAAACCTCTTAAAATCGCTAGAGTTTCAATATCAAAAAATTCTACTTCTATTTTCAAGGCTTGAAAAAATTCCCGCCACTCTAGGGCCACGGTCCGACTAGCGGCGATTAATAAATTCTCCATTCTAATTCTTTGCTGATCTAAAACCGTCACCTTTAATATTTTATCAGTAAATAATAAATCCTCTTGATTAAGCGGGATATTTTTTTTAGCTTCCTGCCAAATTAAATTTTTTCTTTCAGTGACGGCAAAATTAGGCGTGATATTCCGGCCCTTAAAAATTATATCAAAAACATGGGTATAAATTTGACTTTCGGGTAGACTAAAAATCAACTTTTTAGCGGTAATACGGTGAGGTTGGGCCTTGGAAAACGCTTCTTTAACGGCTTTAATTAATTTTTCTTGATTTTTAATTCTCCCCTTTTCTATAATGCCAGGCTCTAATTTTAGTCTACTTAAACTAAATACTTTAATCTTTCGTCCAGTTTTTATCAATTCAACCACTTCAAGACTATGGTCAGCAATATCCAGCCCAATTGATTTTTTTTGAAAAAAATTAAACATATTTTACTTTTTACCTTGTTTTTTAGGAATGGTGATATAAAAAACTGATCCTTGGTTCATTATTGAATCAAACCATATTTTACCGCCGATAATTTCAATAATCACCTTGGCAATATAAAGGCCCAATCCAGCCCCTTCAGTTTCCAATTTAACGGCATTATCCGCTCGAAAAAACTTTTCAAAAATATTTTTCTGGTCCTCCTCAGGAATACCAATGCCGTTATCCTTGATCGTAATTAAATACTCTTGAGCATTTTTCTCAGTTAAAAAAATAAAAACATTACATTTTTTATCACCCGGTGAATAACGAATTGCATTAACAATTAAATTATTAATAACTTGTTTAATTAAAATTTTATCAACTAAAACTGGTGAAAATTTTTCTTTTGGTTTTTTAAAAATAACCTGGCATTTTTTAAACTTAGCTAGACTGATGGTATCATTAATAACTGATTGAATAATATCTTCCAGTTGAACTAGTTCTGGCTTGACCGCCAATTTTCCTGATTCAATTCGAGAAATATCAAGAAAATCATCAACTAACTGAAAAATTTCTCCGGCCGAATGATTAATATTATCTAAATATTCCCGGTGTTTATCACTTAATTTATCCTTAGTTTCACTGCGCAGCATTTCCACAAATAAACGAATAGAGGTGGTCGGGGTGCGGAGCTGATGAGAGGCAATGGAAATAAAGTCTGTTTTCATCTTATCTATTTCTTTTTGTCGGCTGGATAAAAAGCCACCTAAATAAGCGACAACAAAAAATATCAAGACGCGATTTAAAATAACCGAAAAAGCAATATATAAATTATTTGGCCGAGCCAAAATTTCCGCACCAATTTTAGAAACATGAGGAATCACTCCATAGAGTTCTAGAGTAGTTAAACCTAAATAGGCAAAACTAGAAAAAATAGCAATCCCTAATCCAGCCTGCAAAGAAAATAAAATGGCTAAAGTGGTGATAGGAATTAAATAAAGAAAACTAAAAACACTGGCAAAACCTCCGGTGTAATAAATAATCAAAGTAATCAGCCAAACTTCACTTATTGGCCAAAGCCAGAGTGACAATTTAATAAATTTATTTTCTTTAATAAACCAGCTAAATAAAAAATTTAAACCGGCAGTGGCAATAAAAAAATAAATAACAATTTGCCAGCTAAAAACAATCCCCAAGGGAATTAAAAACAGCAATATTGCCAAAGAAAATAACAATATTAACCAAGTTATTTTAACGCGCTTTTCTAAATTAGCGATTAAATTATTTTGCATTATTTTTTATCTAAATTAGAGTTTGACTTTCAAATTAATCCTATTTTTCCTCCCAACTATCAATAATAATTGAATTATTATTTAGAGTCAAATCAACCTGAATTAGCTTATAATAATTATCACTATTACCGTTTACCACTACTCTTCTTTGATCATTACCCAAGTCAGTTACCTCGATTACACAAAAACCATTACTGACTATTAAATCTAGTGTTCCCTCTCCTACTCCGTAATTAGTATTAAGTTGAATACGTCGCAAAGTCTCTTCCATACAACCATCAGCCACGGATAAAGACTCTGATCCGCGTTGAACTGTATAACCCATCTCTAATTCGCCTAAACCTAAAATAGAAGCGGTATAAGCCATAATTAAGGTCACGGCGCTAACAATAATAATTGTTAAAAGAGCGGCAATAGCCGAAGGTGATTTAAATTTAATCATTTTAATCCTATTAGACATAATTTATTGCCTTACGCTAACGGCCGTGCGCCAGCTTTGTGAATAAGTAAAATTTAAATCACTGGTTGAATTATTATATTCAATCGTCATTTCAATTCTAATATTTTCTCGATTAGAACCGGCTGGGGTTAAATTAGTAAAAACTAAATTAGTTATTTTAGTTTGTCTACTAGTAAGCATAATTGGGTCACTTAACCCTTGAATAATTTGCAAACGGCCGTCGTCTTGATCCAATTCAATAATCGTGGGATCCTTGGCTCCGTCAGCCAAGGAAAGAGATAAGATTCCAGGATCAACCTCAAAAGAAGAGGATCCAATATTAATTCCAGTCGCCCCGCGTATTTGTTGGCTAATTAAATTTAAAGCCAAGCGAGCATTAGCCTGCACTTCTTGGGTGACGTAAGTCTTATTTTTAGAATTAGAAATAGAAATACTAAAAATGACAAAAGAAACAACTACCATACCAATAATAGTAATATAGATCAGAGTTTCAATTAGGGTAAATCCATCTGGTTTAAACTTTAATTTTTGAGAATTCATAAATTACCGATAATTTATTCTTGTTTCTTGTAAAATAGGGGTATCAAGATTATCACCGATTAATTCAATCCGGTATTGTATCCATTGATTATCATTTAATTCTAATGGGATAATCGTCCCGTCCGCATTGATAAAATAAGTATCGGCTCCAGTTTCTCCGTACCAATCAGTCCAAATACCGGGTGATCCGCTAGAATCTGGAGCGGCCCTGATTTGCAATTTAATTTCACAAGTCGGAGAACAGGTCGGAATACTCTGGTCCCATTCTACCGTTTGAATAGGTGAGGTATTACCCATATCAAAGGCCGAGGAAATAAAATAGCCATTTTGTTTAAATAATCCTTCAATGATAAAATGAAGTATAATTCCGCTATTGCCAATGGCCCAACTATCATTACTCGCTAACATTTGCACGGTTTTAAGTCTTTTATTGGTTGGTGAGGAAACACTGGTCCATTCCACTCCGTCATATTTATAAATATCTCCGTTATTACCCACCACCTGACCGTCATCACTGGTAAATAAATATATACTTTGCCAGTTAGTGCTTCCCGTATCAGTAAATTTTGACCAATCACTGCCGTCGTAATGCCATATTCGGCCGCTATCTCCAACTATCCAGCCGTCATTGGCGGAGACCATAAAAACATCACTCCAAACTTCATCGCCCGTATCAGTAAATTCTGACCAATCACTGCCGTCGTAATTAATAATAATTCCATCTTCTCCCACGGCCCATCCGTCACTGGCGGAAACCATAAAAATACTGTTTAAATTTTTATTGGTCGGAGACGAAACCGATGACCAGCTGGTGCCGTCGTAGTGAAAAATTATTCCCAGTTCCCCCATTATCCAACCGTCACTGGTGGAAACCATGCCAATGGCATAAAGTTCATCCCCACCTAAATCAACAAATTCTGACCAATCACTGCCGTCGTAGTGAAGAACTTTACCGCTATTGCCAATGACCCAAAGATCATTAGCTGAAATACTATCAAAGTCATTCAAATTTTTAGTAGTAACAGAATTATAAATAATGGTAATATCGGCTAAATTGGGAGTGTCAAAATCAGCTTGATCACGGGTTAAAATAGCCCGATACTGTAAATATTGGCCGTCAGGCGAAGAAATATCAGAAGATTGAGATTTAGTTAATTCACTGCTAAATGACGACCAGGTCTCATCAGGAGTAGGAGTATTGCCAGTCCTGGTGGCAATGGTTAAATCAGTTCTAGAAAGAAGCAATTCAGTCCAATAAGTGGTATCCCAATGAGTACTGGAGTCGCTACTGTCAAAAACTCTTGATAAAAAAGTACCGGAAACTACTCCATCACTAAGGGCAATACTGGCCCCTTCGCCCGATCCGGCTACAACCGTGTCATTAAATATCCCACTATTAAAATCAGTCGCCGTGGTATCAATAAATTGATCTCCGCCAGCCGCCACCCAGGTGCCATCAGCCGCGCTGTCTAATTTAATTTCTCCGGCCGTATTATAATCCACATTCTCATTATCAGAATCATATCTTGTTTGATCAGACCAAATACTTTGACCAGGACCGCCTGACCAGTCAGTCTGGACCCAATTAACAGAATCCCAATTACTTAAATAAGCCACTCTTTGAACTGAGTTAATCACCCCCTGCCTTACGTCCCAGGTAAGAATGACCGTCATTCTTTTAGTATTAACGTCAGTATAAGAACCAGGACAGCCGACGATTTCATCTAAAGCATCGCGACAGACATCTTCAATTGTAATTAAGCGGGTATATTTTCCATCAATTAACTCTGACTCTCCGCTACTTAAAACCCATTGACCGCCGCTAATTGAAATCACAGCCGGACTATAAATAAATTCATTCCAGGAAGTGTCATGAATTGATCGTAAAGCTTCAATTCCCTCCTGAGCCAAAGCCTCAGCTTGCGTCTGCTCTCCTCCCTGCCTCATTGCGTTAAATCCGCCGACGACTAAAGAAGCCATGGCCGCACCAATAAGAGCAAAAATAGCCATAGCAATTATGACTTCTAAGATAGATTGGGCTTTTTGATGCATTTGGCTTAATATTTAATTAAAAAAATAAATTTATCACCAATCAGATATGAATCACGGCCGGACTATAAAATAATTATTTATTCAGACGGCTGCTCTTGGATTAATCCTAGAGCATTAATACTAATTACTTTATTTCCACTAGTATCATGGCTTAAAATTATTTCTCCAGTGTTATCAGGCACTCCTAATCCCTGAGAAAAATTAACTTCTTGACCGGTTAAAGAGGTGGTAATAGTTAAAACTTGATCAAGGGTTATTACCAGATCATAACTGCTGTCTCGACTCGCATAAGATGAACCTTGATATAAAATATACTGATCATTAGTTTCAGGATTTATTTCAAAATAAACACCATGGGCTGAATTATTTAACCCGGCGACACTACGCACTTTAATAATGCGCAAATTTTGAACAAGCTGACTTGCATTTTCATTAAGTTGACTTTTAACTTGTAAATTTCCATAGATTGGTGCTCCAATTGCAACCAAAATTAACATGATCGCCATAACGATGATTAATTCAATTAAAGTAAATGATTTAATCATTTTTATCTGCTAATATTTCCAGTAATATCATAGATTGGGGTGATAATCGATAAAGCTAAAAAGCCAACCACTAAACCAATAAAAATAAGTAGAATTGGTTCAATCGCCGTTGATAAAGCTTTAGTTGAATTATCTACTTCTGTTTCATAAAAATCAGCTAAATAAAACAAAACCTCTTCTAACTTACCTGACTCTTCACCCACCTTAACCATTTTTATAAGTAAAGTCGGAAATAAATTTTCAAATTGATTCAAATTCTCTGAAAGTTTAGTTCCTTGAACAATTCGGCGACTAACTGAACCTAGTGCTTTTTGGTAATAATAATTTCCGACCGTATGCTTGGTAATCTTTAATGCTTCGTCAATATTTAATCCACTTTTTATCAGTGTGGCAAGGGTTCTTGAAAAACGAGCCAAATTAGCATATTTGACCAACCTTTTAATAACCGGTATTTTTAAGAAAAACCAATGGGTGATGGGCTTGGCAAATTTTTGTTTTACAGTCCAACTTGTTAAAATAATCAGTCCAATTATGGATAAAAATAAAAGCAAACTATTGGCTTGAATAAAATGAGAAAAAGCAATCATCATTCTGGTAGTAACGGGTAAATCTGCTTTTAACCCCTCAAATAAAGGAATGATTTTAGGTAAAATTACAAAAGAAAGCACCATAAATAAAACAAAGGCCGCCGATAAAACAACAATTGGGTACAGCATGGCCCCTTTTATTTTAGCTACTAATTCTCTTTCCTTTTCCAATTGCGTGGCAATATTGTCTAAATTCTCTTCCATGGTGCCGGAACTTTCTCCGGCGTAGACCGCGTTAATAAATAATCCAGAAAAAACATTTTCATGCTGACGTAATGAGGAAGATAATGAACGTCCAGCTCTGATAGATTTTAATATTTGCTTTAATATTTTCTTTAATTTACCCGTGGCTGAACTTTCAACAATACTCAAAGCCTCGGTAATCGTAATCCCTGCTTTTAACATCACTGACAAATGCCTGGCCAAAAGCGTCCTTTGAGTTAAATTTACACCGCCAATATTAATTTCTATGTCTAATATCCCCCTTTTTTTTGTTTGATTTTTCTGAGCCATAATCTTACTAATAAATTAAAAAATATTTAATCTCTGGTTACCCGCAATATTTCTTGTAAAGTAGTAACCCCCTCAAAAATTTTTTCAATCCCATTTTCAAGCATAGTCGTCATACCACTCTCAATCGCCACTTTCATAATTTCATCACTTGAAGCGTTTCTTAATACCATCTCCTTAATTTTTTCATTCATTTCTAAAATCTCATAAATGCCAATTCTTCCGGCATAACCAGTCTGAGAACATACTTTACATCCTTTGCCCTTATAAAGGGTAATTTTAGCTAAATCTAGATATCCTTTCTTTTTTAAAATCCTTATTAAAGATTTTTCTTTTTCAATCATCTCTTTTTCTTCCTTGGTTAACTTATAAGAATACCGACATTTTTCACAAATTACTCTCACTAATCTTTGAGCAATAGCAATATTCACGGTTGAAGCAATTAAAAATGGTTCTACTTCCATGTCTAATAATCGTGGCAGGGTGGTAGCCGCATCATTTGTATGCAAGGTTGATAAGACTAAATGACCGGTTAAAGCAGAATTAACGGCAATACTAGCGGTTTCTTTATCCCTAATTTCTCCGACCATAATAATATCCGGGTCCTGGCGGACAATGGCCCGCAAACCATTGGCAAAAGTAAGATTAGTTTTAGTGTTAACTTGAATTTGACTTATTCCCTCAATGTCATATTCAACTGGATCTTCAATGGTAGAAATATGAACATCCCTGACATTTAAAATTTGTAAAATTGCGTAAAGGGTGGTAGTTTTACCGCTGCCGGTTGGGCCGGTGACTAAAATCATGCCATGCGGATGTTTAATCGCCCGATTAACCTTTTCTAAATCTCCGGCAAAAAAACCTAAATCTTTTAAAGTAAACTGCCGATTTTGAGCGGCTAAAATACGCATCACCACATTTTCACCCTCAGTAACCGGAACCACTGATACCCTAATGTCGATAAATCCTTCTTTAGTATTAAAACGAAACTTACCATCTTGAGCCGCCCGATGCTCATCAGTACGCATTTTAGATAAAATTTTAATCCGGGTGACAATAAGATCCAGTAATTCTTTAGATAGCTCTAAAACGTCATGCATGATCCCGTCAATTCTAAAACGAACAACTATTTTATTAAGGTACGGCTCAATGTGAATATCAGAAGCTTTATTTAAATAGCCGTACATAATCAACATATCAACTATTTTAACCGTGGCCTCATCTCTTTGTTCTCGGCCAATGGCCTTATCTTTTAACCGTTTTAAAACTTTATTAAATTCGTCTTTTAAAGAAGGTTTATATCCAAAGAGCGAGTTTTCTAAATCATTTTTGGTAATAAAATATGGTATCACCTGTTCGCCGGTCCGTTTTTCAATAAAATGTCTAATCTCTAAATCATTAGGATCAGTCATAGCCACTTTTATTCCCTGTTCAGACCGGGCAAAAGCGACTATTCCCTTAGAATGGGCGACTAATTCAGGAATCAAATGTAAAACTTGGTCATCTATTTTCTCTTTGCTAAGATTAATAAAGGGAAAACCGATACTATCAGCAATTAATCCTCCCAATTGTTCATCATTAATTAAATGTTTATCAACTAAAACTTCAATTAAATCCTTTTTTTTCTTTTTAGCGGTTTGGACGGCAGTTTCAAAATCCGCCTCAGAAATATGATTAGGCTTAATTAATAATTCTTTTAATTTTTCAATCTTAATTTTCATGCCGTAAATTTTTACTAATTTAAGTAATTCATTTATTACCCAAGCTCCAATGACAACCAGTTTGGGTTAATCAAATTACTCTATATTATTTTTTAGTCAGCTTAACGATATCGCGACAACCATATAATAGAAAAATGTTTCCTAAAAGCCATAAACTAGGACCAATGAAGGCAACCCAAACATTTTCTCGGAAATCAAATAAAGCAAAGGCGACCCAAAGGAAAGCGACGGTATAAATCATCAGCACCAAGCTAGTGGCAATTCGAGAAAAAGCCCTTTCTAAAACTCCACCGGCCATCACTTTTGAAGCGTGGTAAAGATAATAAACGGCAATTATTGCCACAATGGCCGCAATAATGCTAATAATTAATCCGACTATATCGGCAACACTCAATTTTAAGCCAAAAATATAATAAAATTGCATAATATTTTTTAAATTATCTATTTACTAAAATACTTTTTCTATTTGTTTAATTACCTCTTTCATTGAAAAGTTAGATTTAACAATGTAATCAACTGCTCCCAACTCTTTAGCTTTTTCAATATCTGAATCTTGACTTAAATTAGAAAGGATAATCACTGGCATTTTTAATGTCTGATCAGCTTTAATTTCTTCTAATACCTCAAATCCATTTTTTTTAGGCATAATTAAATCTAATAAGACTAGGTCAGGTTTTTCTGATTTTATCTTATCGATTGCCTCTTGGCCGTTAACGGCTGACACCACTTCGTAACCAGCCCTAGTTAGCCCATCCTGATAAGCGCGAGCAATAAATTTATCATCTTCGGCTAATAGGATCTTTTTCTTATTCTTTGGCATAGTTAATTTATATTATTAATTACTTTATATATTATATCACATTTCTTCTAAAATACGTATCCCTAATAAGTTTAAACTATTCTTAATTACTTGTCCCACCCCTGAGATTAAAGCTAGACGAGCATCTTTTAAATCAGATTTAGCTTGTAAAACTCGATGTTGATGATAAAACTCATTAAACTTTTGACTTAATTTTAAACAATAATTAGCTAAATAAGCCGGATTATAATGATCAACTGATTTTCTAATAATTTCCGGATACATAAAAAGTAATTTAAGAAGCTCAATTTCTTCAACTTGACCTAAAACACGATAATTAATCTTTTTTAATGCCTGGTTATTTTTTCTCAAAATAGATTGAATTCGAGCATAGGTATACTGAATATAAGGTCCAGTATCTCCTTCAAAAGAAATTGATTCTTTAGGTTTAAAATGAATATTTTGAACTGGCGTAAATTTAAGCAAAAAAAACTTAAGGGCGCCTAAAGCAATAATCTCAGCCCGGCGAGAAACTTCAACTGGACTAAGGCTAGAATTACGGTTTAAAATTTCACTCTTAGCCAATTGTTCCATCTCACTGATGATATCATCGGCCTCAACCACTGTTCCTTCTCTTGATTTCATTTTCACTACGGGTAAAGAAATTAAACCATAGGAAAGATGATAACATGTTTTAGCCCATTTAAAGCCAAAAATTTCTAAAACCCTGAATAAAACTTTAAAGTGGTAATCCTGTTCTGAACCAACCACGTAAATTGATCGATCTGGTTTAAACTGTTTTTGTTTTAATTTAGCCAAACCAATATCTTGGGTAACATAAACACTAGTTCCGTCTGACCTGATTAAAACCTTTTTATCTAAACCATCTTTAGTTAAATCTATTTCCACTGCCCCATCTTCACGCTGATAACAAAGCCCTTTTTTTAGCGCGGCCAGGATAATTTTTTTTCCTGAATTATAAATATCGCTTTCATAATAAACATGATCAAAATCAACGCCAATCTTCTGATATGTTTTTTCCAACCCTTTAATCGCCCATTGATTCATTTTTTGCCATAAAGCCAGCGTAGCTGGATCTCCCTGTTCCCATTTTTTTAATAAATCCCTGGCCTGATTGATTAAAGTCGGGTCTTGTTTAGCTTTTTTTTCAAATAAAACATAATATTTGCCCACTAAATGATCCCCTTTTAATTTTTCTGATTCTGGTGTCTGATCCTGGCCCCATTTTTGATAAGCTAACATTGACTTGCAAATATGAACGCCCCGATCATTAATTAAATTAACTTTATTAACTTTAAAACCGGCAAAGCTCAATAAATTACTTAAAGACCAACCTAAAAAATCATTGCGCAAGTGCCCTAAATGCTGGGGTTTATTAGTATTAGGAGCAGAATATTCAATTAAAATCTTTTTTCCTTGACCCAAGTCCAGTTGACCAAAATCTTGCTTTTGTTTTAAAATTTCTTCCAAAACTGATTTAAACCAAATATTTTGATCAAGGAAAAAATTAACATAAGGCCCTGTATTTTCCACCCGACTTAAAGGTCCAATCTTTGAGTCTTTTAATTTTGCCGCGATATCAGCCGCCACCTTTTCCGGTGATTGGTGTAAATACTGAGCCGCCTTAAAACTGGCGATAAATAAATGGCCCATTTTTGGATCAGGTGGGATATCTAATTCAAAATCAAAATCGGAAGGCAAATCAGAGACAGCCTTCCTTAGAAGCTTAATAATATTTAGCTTAAGCTCTATAATCTTCATCTTCTTATATTTTTCGGCTGATATATTCAGCCATTTCCAAATATCGGCAAGCGTAACCATATTCATTGTCATACCAGGCAATGATTTTAATCAAATTACCTTTTTCTCCTATTTCACCGCCTTTTTTGGAAACCATGGTTAATAGAAGATCGACTATGGCTGAATGGGAGTTGCCAACAAAATCAGAAGAAACCATTGGTTGATCAACCACGTCAAGAATGCCTTTTAACTCACCTTTAGCTGCTTGTTTAAAACTATTATTAACTTCTTTCACCGTTGTTGGTTTTTTAACTAAACAAACCAAATCAATTAAAGAAACAATTGCTGTTGGCACGCGGATGGCTAATCCATCAAGCTTACCTTCTAATTCAGGAATTGTCACAATCACTGATTTAGTCGCTCCAGTAGTAGTCGGAATGATATTTTGAGCGGCCGCTCGGGCCCGACGTAAATCACGGTGAGGCAAATCAAGTAATTTTTGATCATTAGTATAAGAATGAATAGTGGTCATCAAATTATATTCAATCTCATATTGATCATGCAAAACCTTAACCAAGGGAGCCAAGGCATTGGTGGTGCAAGAACCATTGGAAATGATGAAATCTTTTTTTGGATCAAATTTTTGCTGATTAACCCCTAAAACAAAAATAGGGATATCTGAACTTTTGGGCGGAGCCGAAAGTAAAACTCTTTTTGCCCCGGCCGCCAAATGTTTTTTAGCTAATTCACTGGTGGTAAAATGGCCGGTGCATTCTAAAACAATATCCACTTTTAAATCTTTCCAGGGTAAATTCGCTGGATCTTGTTCTTTATAAACGGGAAATTTTTGGCCGTCAATGATAATGTGTTTTTCATCTGAATCAACTTGATGGTCAAACTCGCCGTAAATAGAATCATACTTTAATAAATGAGCTAAAGTTTTAGTGTCAGTTAAATCATTAATGGCTATTATTTCTAATTCCGAAGAATTAAGTGCCAAGCGAAAAACTGGCCGGCCAATCCTCCCAAATCCGTTTATTGCTATTTTAGTCATAATTTTTAATTATTAATTGTTTATGGTCTATTTTAATAATTCAGCAATGGTTTGACCAAACTCTTCCGCCGCCGCCGGTCCATTAGCGGTAACTATTTTCCCATCAACCACCACTGACTGGTCTACATACTCAACCTCCTGATCTTTTAAAATTTTAATATTGCTTTGATCAAGATCACTGCTCCAAACCGTCGCTTTTTTATCTTTTAAAACCCCGGCTTGAGCTAAAATAGATGGAGCAATACAAATTGCTCCCAAAACCTTATCTTTCTCAATCGCCGCCTGGGCTAACTGCTGCGCCGCGGCATTATTTATATATTCTACCGCTCCCGGACCGCCAATAAAAACAATTGCCTCAAAATCATTGACTTCTATTTGGTCAATCGTCTGATCAATGTTTACTTCCTGGCCAAATTTACCAATCGCCTTACCCTTAATTGAACTGGCTACCGTAACTTTTATATTTTTTTCTTCCAAAGCCTTTCTGGTCCCTTGATATTCCAAATCTTGAAAACCTTCCGCGGCAATAATTAAAAGGACGTTTGGCTGAGGGGCTAAAATTTCGTTTGACATTGTTTCTTGTTTTTCATTTTTAAGATAACTAAATAAAATAACCGCTATTGATAAAATTATTAATAAAGTGACCAATTTTAGCTTCATTTTGATAATTGTGATTCGATATCACTTAAACTCACTTCGACCCTAGTCACTCCTTCACCCTTTTTACCCTTTTTTTTAATGACGACAGTTTGTTTTAAAATATGCCAATCAATCACTTGTCCTTGGCCCTGTTTAGTTTTAATTTTACTGCCGATGGGCGGCAAATTTTGGGCCAACTCTTTATACATCTTTTCTTCAAAGGCTAAGCAACATCTCAATCGTCCGCAAGGACCAGTTAATCGTTCTGAACCGCGATGAGAAAGCTGCTGATCCAACATCATTTCAGTGGTCACATTGCCCAATTTTTCTAAAAAAGTAGTGCAACAAAGCTTTCGTCCGCAAGGACCAATCGTACCTTCTAGCCCAGCCTCTTGCCGCGCTCCTACGTGATACATTCTAATAGACTTATGAAATTCTTTAACTAATTCTTTAACTAATACCCTTGCTCCTGGAGCGGCGGGAACAGCCTCTTCAAACCCTCTTCTGATAGGTTTTTGGGGAAACTCCATGAA
>JACZVN010000074.1 GCA_022572625.1 Patescibacteria group bacterium
AAATAATTTAATAAGATATTTTGTCCGCTCCCCTACTTTTCCATTGCCAATCTTTAAATTGTCTATTTTTATAACCGGCACTATTTCTTTATTTGAGGCCGTAATAAAGGCTTCGGTGGCGGAAGATAACTCTTTAATTTTAAGCGCTCTTTTTTGAATTTTAAATTTAGGTTGGGCTAATCTGATGACAAAATTTCTGGTGGTGCCGATTAAAATATTATCTTTAGGGGTAATTAAAACATTATTTTTAAAAATAAAAAAGTTGCTAGTGGTCGCCTCAAGAACAAATCCATTTGAAGTATACAAAATTTCAAAAGCTTTTTGTTTTATTTTTTCTTTCTGCCACCTGACTGCCTTAACATAGTTTGTGGTTTTGGCTAAAGGAAACTCTCTCTGATGTTCCTTAGTGATTAGTTTTATTCCTTTTTGGTAAATGGTTTCAGGTGGAAGATTAGCCGGGTTAACTAAAATAAAAAGGGTTGGATGATGATAACTCATTCCATCGGGCGTTGGTCCGCCGGTTAAGACGATTCTAACTTCTGATTCTTTAAATTTATTTTTTAAGAGTAATTGTTTAATTACTCTGGTTAATTCTTTTTGAGAAATAGGTATTTTCAGGTCTAATATTTTAGCGGCTCTTTTAAATCGGGCTAAACGTTTATCTAAAAGAAATGGACGACCATTATAAGTCAATAAAAACTCAAAAACCCCATAATCTCGTAAAACACCAATATCATTTAATTTAAGACTAGCTTGATCAAACGGTAAAATTCGACCGTTAAGATAGCAGTATTTTTTCATAATTATAAATTATTTAGCCTTTAAATATTTTTTCCCTTTTAATTTTTTAGGTAAATATTCTTGTTTTTCTTGATAACCGTGATCAGGACTGTATTTATACCCTTGGCCATATTTTAATTTTTTCATCAAGGCAGTAGAGGCGTTGCGAATATGTAAAGGTACGCCCAAATTCCCGTATTTTTCCACGTCTTGTTTCGCTGTTTCATAGGCTACATATAAAGCATTGGATTTTTTGCATTTAGCCATATAAACGGCCGCTTGAGTTAAAATAACACTACATTCGGGCATACCAATAAAATGACAAGCCTGATAAGCGGCGACCGCTTGATCCAGGGCTCGGGAATTAGCTAAACCAATATCTTCCGAAGCAAAGCGAATTAATCGCCGGGCAATATATAAAGGGTCTTCTCCAGCTTCCAGCATCCTGGCTAACCAATAAATAGTTGCATTTTCGTCAGATCCGCGCATTGATTTATGCAGGGCCGAAATGATATTATAATGTTCTTCCCCGTCCTTATCATAGAACAAATGTGATTTCTGAAAAGCCTCTTTAATCAAATCTAAAGTTAGATTAATTTTTTTAGGCGTGGGTGAAGCAAGAACCGCGTATTCTAAGGCGTTAAGGGCAGACCGGACGTCTCCGTTGCTCATCTGAGCCATAGCCTCAAGTACCGTTTTATCCATTTTTAAATTAAACTGCCCTAAACCATTTTTCTTATCTTTAATTGCTTGTTTAATAATTTGAGAAATTTGAGATTCACTAAGCTGTTTTAAAACAAAAACGCGGCAGCGAGAAAGCAGGGCTCCCCGGACTTCAAAACTAGGATTCTCCGTAGTCGCCCCAATTAAGATAATAACTCCTTTTTCAACAGATGGCAAAAGAGCGTCTTGCTGGATTTTGTTCCAACGATGAATTTCATCTATAAAGAGAATGGTTTTCTTATTCAATTTTTTATTAGCCTCGGCTTCTTTAATAATAGCCCTTAAATCTTTTAAACCGCTGTTAACCGCGCTGATTTGATTAAAGGCTGATTTAGTTTGTTGGGCAATAATATGGGCTAAGGTAGTTTTACCGCTGCCTGGTGGACCCCAAAAAATCATTGAAGGCAGCTGATCAGATTTAATCGCCTGCCTTAATAAAGTATTTTTACCGATAATTTTTTCTTGACCTAAAAAACCATTAAGTGATTTTGGTCTCATCCGATCGGCTAAAGGTGTATTTTGGGTTTGATTCTTTTGCATATTCAAAGAGTATCAAAATCATCGGACAAAGTCAATATTCATTATAAATTTTTTTTTAATTAAAAAGCCAAGATTTTTTGTCTTGGCTTTTTTTATGATGATACTCTTTCTAAAATTTTTTCAAATTGCTTTGGTTTCCAAATGGCGAGTATAAGTAGAGAAATGGCCATGAAAAACATTCCATATATTAGCGAATTTAAGACTAAACCCTGCCAGGGATTTGGCAATATATCTATCAAAAATCCTACGCTTAGTAATAGTAAGTAGATGATGATGAATTCAGTAATGTTTAAAAAAGCTTTAATAAATCCATTTACACCCTTAAGAACATAAACAAAACAAGTAGAAAAAAATAATAAAATCATTTCCAGTATATAACTGGCTGTTTTAGTCAACTTATCCAGCAAAATAAATCCTCCTTCTTATTGTTAAGGTTCAAAATATTTATGTTTAAAAGCTATTTTATACATTATACACTAAAACTCCATTCTGTCAATACTAAAATAAAATTTTATTTTATCCTTATTGACAAAATTCATAAAAATTTTAAAATAAACACATCAACTGTTCCTTAATAAAAAGGAGGAAAAAATGGATCAAAAAAGATTAATGAAAAAAGTAAAAGATGAAAATATTAAATTCATTAATTTTCAGTTTTCTGATATTTTTGGTCATGTCAAAAGTACCAATAAACCAGTCCAAGAACTTGAGGAAGCATTGGAAAAGGGTGTTTGGTTTGACGGT
Organism: Patescibacteria group bacterium; assembly: GCA_022572625.1. Taxonomy (GTDB): domain Bacteria; phylum Patescibacteriota; class Patescibacteriia; order UBA2591; family UBA6264; genus JACZVN01. The sequence goes on from JACZVN010000074.1 coordinate 2,788, forward strand.
TCTTCCATTGAAGGATTTGCCAGGATTCAAGAAAGTGACTCGCTTTTAATACCAGATATTGATACTTTTGCTATTCTGCCCTGGGGTACTGAAGAAGATAAGGAAGCCAGGTTAATTTGCGATGTTTATGTTCCAACTAAAGATGGGAAAATCAAGCCTTTTATAGGTGATCCGCGTTTTATTTTAAAGCAACAGCTTAAAAAAGCGCAAAAAAAAGGACTAACCTATAATATTGGGCCGGAAATAGAATTCTTTATCTTTAAAGAGGTAGATGATTCAGGCCAACCAATACTTCAAGATCGAGCGGGCTATTTTGATTCTACCCATGATGGAGCGTCTCATATTAGAAAAGAAATCCTGCGGCACTTAAAGTCTTTAGATATTGTTATGGAAATGGACCACCATGAAGTAGCGCCGAGTCAGCATGAAGTTAATGTTCACTATAATCAAGCTTTAAAAATGGCGGATGCAATTTTAACTATCAAATCTACCATCCAAGCCGTGGTACAGAAACACGGATATCTGGCCAGTTTTATGCCTAAACCTTTGGCCGGTGAGAATGGTTCTGGCATGCATATTCATCAAAGTTTATTTGACTCTGAAGAAAAAAATATTTTTTATGATCCCGATGACAAATATCGACTTTCTCAGACTGCTTATCATTTTCTGGCCGGCCAGCTTAAACATGCCCGAGCCTTATCAGCCGTCGTAGCGCCAACCGTTAATTCCTATAAACGACTGGTGCCTGGTTATGAAGCTCCCG
>JACZVN010000075.1 GCA_022572625.1 Patescibacteria group bacterium
TGACCATTAGACGACGGCGCCACAGTATCCAAGAATAACAAAATCTAAAAAACTGTCAAAAATGATAGTTTCCCTTGTTTAATCAACTTTCTAATATCTTTCATTAAATTTAAATAAAAAAATAAATTATGAATCGTGGCCAATTTTGGCCCCAGCGGCTCATGAGTCATAAATAAATGCCTCAGATAGGCCCGGGAAAAATTTTTACAAGTATGACACAGGCAATTACCATCCAAGGGTTTAAAATCCTTTTTATATTGAGCATTGGTAATATGAATCTCTTTATAAGTTTTTCCTAGAAATCTAAAATTCGTATAAAGTAAACCGTGTCTGGCATTTCTAGTTGGGATAACACAGTCAAACATATCAATTCCTAATTGTACCGCCCTGATAATCTGATCTGGTTTGCCAGCGCCCATTAAATAACGAGGCTTATTATGATCTAAACTTTCGGCCACCACTTTAATCATTGAATAAGTTTGTTTAATTGGCTCACCAATGGTCAATCCGCCAATGGCGTAGCCGTCAAAGCCAATCTGGGTCAGTTCTTGAGCGCTTTTAAGACGTAAATCTTGATAAATTGATCCTTGAACAATGCCAAAAAGCAGGGCATTATTTTTTTTAAATTTTTGATGGGCGATTTTGCTGCGCTGAGCCCAATCAGTGGTTCTTTTAACGGCTTTTTCAGCTGTTTGGTAATCACTGGGGTAACCAATGCATTCATCTAAAACCATTATAATATCAGATCCTAAATTATGCTGGATATTGATCGCTTTTTCCGGGGTTAATAGAATTTTTTGGCCGTCAATCTCTGATCTAAACTCTACTCCTTGATTATTAATTTTTCTTTGTTTGGATAAAGAAAAAACTTGATAGCCTCCGCTGTCAGTTAAAATCGGGCCGGGCCAATTCATAAATCGGTGCAGCCCCCGGGCCTTTTTAATTATTTCCATGCCCGGGCGTAGGAATAAGTGGTAAGTATTGGAAAGAATTATTTGAGCTCCCAATTCTTTTAATTCTTTAGGCATTAAACCTTTTACGGCCGCGCGGGTGGCAATAGGCATAAAAAATGGAGTTTGAATCAGGCCGCGGCTGGTTTTCAACCGGCCTAGCCTGGCTTTTGATTTATTTGATTGTTTTAATAGTTTAAACATAAACTCTTATCCTAAATGCCACTTTAGAAATTTATTAAGCACCTGTCTGGCTCTAATCAGATCCCTTTGGTTAAATTCCTGATTTATTAAAAAGTCAAAATCTTTATATAATAATTTTTGTAAAATTTCTAAAACCGGAAATTCTATTTTTACTTGATCTTCTTCAATGGATTGATGTTTTAAACAAACAATTCCCCCTTTGGTAAAATTAAAATTGGCCTTGGTCAATACATTTTGGTGGCAGATTAAACAACTGACCACTTCTGGCTGGTAACCCAGAAAAGACAAAAACTTAATTAAAAAGGCCGAAAAAATAATCGGCAGTTTTAGCTCATCTAAATTATTAGCTTTTCTTAAAAATTTAACGATTAATGACTGAATCTTGGGGTCTGGCTTGCGCAATTTAAGCAGCTGGTTAATCTGGGAAAACAAAAAATTAATTTTGGAAAGTTTTTGATAGCTATTTAATATATTTTTAAAATGCTCTTTTATTTCTCCGCCGATAAGGTGATAATGATTTTTTCCCTGGACTACTTTTAGACTGACTAAAGCAAATGGCTCCGCCACAATTGGAGCCAATTTAGAAGTAATTTTACGACTACTCCGAATAAAAACCTCAACCTTGCCATATTCTTGGCTGTAAAATGAAATAAGCTGATCAAACTCTTTAAAATCTTTTTTTTGTAAAACAATGCCGGTTAAATATCCTTGCTGGGACATAATTATTTTTTAACTAAGGCCAAGGTGATATCTTGACCATCAATATTGACTTGCTTTTGTGCTAAAGCATTGGCTGGGACTGGTTTGGATAAAATATCGCGGCTGACGGTTTCATTATTTAATAATTCTTTATACTCATTAATTACTTGTTTTAAATCTTGATTTTCAGTTTGGTAATAAATATCCACCCAATCATCTTTGGTTAGTTTAGCCAATTCTATTGCAGCCAATATATTGTCTTTCTTCGATAGTTTACCGCTATAAGGGTTAAAATCAGAAGAACGCATCATTAAGTTTACTAATTTTAGTGTCGTCATAAATTTTACTATTTTATTTCTTACCAAATTTCTTTAAATGCCTTTCCCATTAGTAAAATCTTCATATAATAGACAGGGATAGAGAGCGATACGGCGGCAATGCAGAGTGCTCTCTATTTGTCTAAAGTTCGTTAAAATGTTAAGGATTATTGCCGCCTTAATTGTTATTCAAATGTAAGGATAATTTTACTTACCTCCTACTCTTATTGGAATTATTATTCCTCCTACAATGTGATATTCTACTCTCATTTCTATTTTTCTAAAATAGCCTTCATTATATCGGTTTTAAAATCTCCCAAATCTTTTTGCATTTCTCCCAATTTGTCCAAAATAGTGTCCTTATTTTTATCGACTTTGGATTCAAGCTTCTCGAACTCTTCTATTGTTTTAGATAATTCAGATTTTACGTATGCTAATTCTACTTTTAGAAGGCTTATATCCTCTTTTTGTTTGAATGAAAGTTTAAGCCATCCCCATATAGTTCCAACTCCTAATGCTCCGGTTCCAATAAATGCTCCTATTTCTGGTACTTCCATAATACAAACTTAGTCATTTTACTAACTCTTTCCAAAATTCAATGGTAACGGGTTGGTTTATCATGTCGGATAAAATCATCGTAGCTCCTTTTGAACTTCCCCACTGAGCAAAACCTTTCCAATTTTCATGATAATATATCATTTTTTCAGTTAAACTATTTCTGTAATAGTCGCTAAATTCTCTGTAATCAAATTGCCACCCCTCATACCATACTGATTCCATTGCTTTCTGGTATTCATCATAACATTTACAGGATATTGATTCATGCTGATCTTTACAAGTGCAAAAAGATTCTTTATTAATGACTTCCCCGTCCTTCTCAGCAACTAACCGCTTAAGTTCCAGGGGTTGTTTCAGGAGGTTGTTGTATTTGATTGTTAACAAATAACAATCTACTATACCCACAAAATTTTCTAATCCTGCCTTGTCCTCATCGCACAATATTTCTGTAAAATCAACAAACTTTCCTAAGTCCGGTTGTGTAGGGAATTGTTTATGTATTATTTCTGCGAATTTTTCCATAGTCTTATTCCTTTAATCAATTAAAAACTCATTAGTCTCAACTACCTCAATTCCTTCAAATAATTGGGCTTTATTGCTTTCTACTACCGTAATTGTATGAGTGTGGCAATTTTCAGCCATCCATTTCATTAATGGCTTTACAGCATCCTCAAATGCCTTTGATTTTTTAGCTTCTTCTTTCTTTTCCATAGTCTTATTTATCAAGTTTTATTTAATTTAAAGTTTTAAAAATAAAGCTGTCTTTGCGTGGTTTTCTTTGAATGTCCAATATTTCTCCGGTTTCT
>JACZVN010000076.1 GCA_022572625.1 Patescibacteria group bacterium
CTGGCAGCAATCCTTAATAAGGCTTGATTATTTAAATTACCTTTACTAATTATGTCCGTCAATGTTGGCTTACCCTGGGTTAAGGTCCCAGTCTTATCTAAAACAACAATTTCAATTTTACGAGCTATTTCCAATGAAGCGGCATCTCTAATTAAAATGCCTTTTTCGGCCGCCCGGCCCATGCCAACCATCATCGCCATAGGAGTGGCTAATCCTAAAGCACAAGGGCAGGCGATAATTAAAACAGCTACAAAATTTACTAAAGCAAAAGTAAAAGCTGGAGGGGGACCAAAAACTAACCAAACTATAAAAGTTAAGGTTGCGATAATTAAAACAGCCGGTACAAAATAACTGGCCACTAAATCAGCTAACCGCTGAATCGGGGCTTTAGATCCCTGAGCCTGTTCAACCATTTTAATAATTTGAGCTAAAACACTATCTTTACCCACTTTAGTCGCTTTAAATTTAAAAGATCCGATTGTATTAATTGTGGCGCCGATAACTTTATCACCCGCTTTTTTACTCACTGGCATACTTTCTCCAGTCACCATAGATTCATCTATTTCTGAATGGCCGTCTATAATTTCACCGTCAACTGGAATCTTTTCTCCTGGCCGAACAATAATAACATCGCCAGCGATAACTTCTGTTATTGGAATTTCTTTAACTTGGCCATTTTTCTCTACCCGCGCTATTTTAGCTGATAATTTCATTAAATTTTTAATTGCTTCTGAAGCCCGCCCCTTAGCTAAAAGTTCTAGGTAACGGCCTAATAAAATCAAAGTAATAATAATGGCAGCGGTATCAAAATAAACTTTAGGAACAATGCCACTGGAAATAAAAAACTGGGGAAAAATTGTCACGGCGGCACTATAAATAAAAGCGGATAAAGTACCAATAGCGATCAAAGTATTCATATCAGCAGTCTTATATTTAATCACCAGTTTTAAACCGCTGTAAAATCTAGATCCAACCCAGAACTGAACTGGCGCCGCTAAAATTAAAAGAACAAAATAATTATTTAAAATTTTAGGCAAAAATCCAAACCATTCTGGTAAACTGCCTAATAAAAGAATCAAAGACAGGATGGCGCCAATAATAAACTTCTTTTTAAGTAAAACAAGTTCTTTTTTACGCTCTTTTTTCTCCTTTTCTGCCACATCTGACGATTCTAAAGACTCTTCAATTGGTTCATATCCAGCATCTAAAACCACTTTTTTGATTTCTAAAATATTTGTTTTTTGGGGATCAAAAACAACCTTAGCTCTAGCGTTATTAAAATCTACTTCAATCTTTTCAATTCCTGATAAAGTTTTCACTGCCTTTTCTACAACCATCGCGCAATGAGGAGAATCCATTCCTACTACCTTAAGAGCTAGAAAATTTTTGTGACTATTTTTTAAACCAGACTCGATTGTAGATCCAATATCAAGGTCATAACCAATATCTTGAACAACCTTTTTAAAATCTTTTTGCCCAGTCATATTTTTATCATATTCAACCGAAAGTTTTTCTGAAGCAAAATTAACCAGGGCTTGTTTAACACCCGGAACTTTTTTAACTACCTTTTCAATCGTGGCCGCGCAACTAGCGCAGTGCATGGCTTTTACTTTATAAATTTGTTTTTCCATTTATAATAATTCTTATTTTTTATAAATAGCTTAAATAAATTTTTATTCAGACTCTTTAATAGCATGGGCTGTTATTTCTAAATTGCAGCTCTTATATTTTTTACACCAATCCTCGCATTTTTTAGCCCATTGTTCTTCTCGGTATAAAAATCCACATTCTGGACATTTATATAACTCATTTGTTTTTGACATATTTTTTAATTTAAATTATAAATTATTTAAAGAATAAAATAAATTAATAATCTTCACTGTCTTTTAGTCAATTGCTAATCATTCATAATAAATAAATAATTTATTCTATAACTAAAACTCAGTCTTATAAACAATGACCGTCCTGGACGTAGAAGACCTCCTAACAGGTCAAAACCCTGTTAGGAGGTCTATTTAATTACAATAAAGAATCAATCACCTGCTTTAACTGCTCATAGGGCACAGCTCCACTGACCGGTATTTTATTACCATCAGCATCGATAATAACACTGTATGGCGTACCAGTACCACCGGCCGTCACCGCATCTTGATAATCGGTTTGAACATACTGAGCATATTTACCACTATTAAGACATTCTTCAAACTGTTGACGATCTAATCCTACATCCTGAGCAATTTGCGGTAATTCAGATAACTCTAAACGGTTATTAGAAGGTGTTACTTCGTAAAGCCGATCTATATAGGCCCAAAATTTATCATTGCCACCTAGTTCGTTGGCGCACTCAGTCGCCTCAGCTTCTTTTGGCGCTTTAGGATGCAAAGAAGTCAAAGGAAAATGACGATAAACCCATTTTACTTGTCCTTCATATTCATTTATTAGTCGAACTAAAGTTGGATGAAATCTTTTACAGAACGGACACTCTAAATCAGAATATTCGACTATGGTTACGGGAGCGTTTTTATCTCCCCGAATATGGTCATCATCCGAAATTGGCCTCATACTGATTTCACGACTGGCTGGTTTAGAAGGACGTTGACTGTCATCAACCACCGGCGGAGTGCCACCAGTTGGACCTTTTTCTACTAAATCAACTGGACTTCGGCCACCACTGAGAAAAACTATTATCAGAATAATAAAACCAATAAAACTGGCTATTAAGAAGCCACCGATCAACCCTAAGATAAAAGAAAACTTTGGAGTTAAATTATTAATTTGACTAGACATATAATTTTTAGATTAAACTTATTAACTAATTCACGACCTTTTAAATTTACTAATTAAATAAAAAATATTAAAATTCCAGTTCCTAAAATTATCATCAAAAACCCATAATTAATTTCTGAGTTTTTTATGCTTTTACTGCCACTCTCCCATTTTTACTAAGGTGTAAAGATTAAATGATAAAGCCAGCATAATTATTAAAGGCAGTACAAACATAAAATTATACAGGAGGAGGTATAAAAATCCAGTCAAAAAAATGATTTTAGAAGCCAGCAGAGCGGTGATAGCAGTATAAATACCACCAGAACAAGGCACGGAACAAAGACCGACTAAAAAGGCGGCGACAATTACAGTTGGTAAAGTAGATTTTTCTAAAAATGATTTAATTGTTTTATTAGAAACTCGAGGAATTCTAAAACCTAAACTAAGCTTTGGAAAAAAATAACTCTTTAAGCTAATTAACCCCAAAAGAATTAAAAGCCATGAACCAAGTTTAGCAAAAAAATGATGCTGGCCAAAAAGCATAATCCCAGAAAAAAGACTAACCCCGATCGCCAAATAAGTTAAAAAGATAACAAAAATATAAACCAGCCCCAAAAACAAAATATTTTTATAGGTCTTTTTTAAACTAATTAAAAAAGCAATAAAAAATACTAAAATAGCAATGGCGCAGGGATGAATCCCATCTAAAAAACCGGTCATCGCCACCAAAGGAATCATAGAAAAATTATTTAACATAAGCAGTA
>JACZVN010000077.1 GCA_022572625.1 Patescibacteria group bacterium
AATATAAAAAGGCGAAGTTATTCCTTGACCTTAATGATGTTTAATCGCACCTTTTAAAACTTGACTGTTTTTAAATTGGGGAATCAAAATAGCATAGCCCAAGCTCCAGTCGTTTAAATCATGAGCAACAAGGATACCGACCAGCTCACCCCAAAAGTTAAATAAAGGCGTACCTGAATCTCCACGAATAATAAAATTCTTATTAGCTGTTTTAATTTCGGCAATATGATGACCAGCCCATTTTGAAAAAATCTTTAGGCCTGTAATCTGACCATAATATAACTTTAATGAATCACCAGATGAATAAACAAACCAAAATATGGGCTGAGGTTTTGCCGTCTGGGCTATAGGCAATTCAAATGACGGTCGGATATCTTTTTTAAGGCTTAAAATAGCAAGATCAATATCAGGAAATAATTTAATACTGTCTTTAGCGACCGAATAAATCTGGTCAACTTTAACTAAAGGCATTAAATCTGGATCAGCTGAAATTACGTGTTTGGCAGTTAAGACCTGACGGGGCGTAATCAATACTCCTTTTCCTGTAAAAAATACTCTCGAGAGTCTAGTGTTTACATACTTTTGTACCACCACCATTGTTTTTTTACGAACTTCAATAATATCTTTTGAGGGCCGATCTGGGCTTTTAGAAATATAAGCGCAGCTGGAAAAAAATATGAAAAAAACGAAAACAAGTAATATTTTCTGTTTAAACATTTCTACTCCTTTGTTAAAGAACCTATTTTTGTTCTTAAATTTAATTTAACAGAAAAAAGGTAATTTGTCAATCTTGGCCCTAGATTTTAAAATAAGCGATTATTAAAAGGCCCGAGAATTATTATCTCGGGCCAATAAAATCATCTTTGATATTCAATCGCCACTTTTTTTTCCTTTAAATATTTAGCCACCGCCGAAGCAAAATCATCTTCCATTTTTTTCTTTTTCTGGGAAAACCCACCGGGCCAGCAGTGGTAAGTAAAGTTGAAACTTTCCAACTTAAAATAAATCAATTCTGAACGCTGGAGAGTATCTTTTAATTTAAGATAATTTCGACAAACCCAAATTTTACCTGATCCTAATCTCCATTCTTTTCGACCACAGCGATCTAGACTCTCCTGAATACTCCCTACCATATTAGGGCGAATACTATAAGAGCCAAGTCCACCCACTTCCTTGTAAATCTCAAAAATTCTACTGATAATTTCTTCGGTTAATTCAGATAATTTCATACCAATCATAATATCCTCCTTAAATAATGGTAATGAACTTTTTTTATTAATTACATCTAAAATATCATATTTTCATTGTTTTGTCAATCTCATTATTGACAAAACCCATATTTTATGCTAAACTTTTAAAAGAATAAGAAATAATAAATAAATAATATGACTTTTGAAAATATGTCAAATTTAGAACCGGAGAAAACTTCCGAAGATAATTTAACCAGTCAGGAACAAGCTCAAGAAAAAGGACTGGACCAAAAAATAAAAGCCGAACAGCAAGAAAGTAAAGAAAAATTTTCCGCTTTAATTGATTTAGTTGATCAACGTTACGAAGCTCCTGATTCAGCCCTGGCCGGCAGTCCAGAGCAATTAGAAACGTTTAAAGAACATAATAAGGAAGTTTTGGAATTATGCGTCCAAAGGGGGATTGAAAAAGGATTGGACCAAAAAGAACTGGGAACCTTAGAAATCTCAGCGATTTTGCATGATTTAAATAAAGCAGATAAACCAGCCGGTCACAAAGGAGAAATCCCTAATTATACTTTGGCGGCCCACGGTGAAATGGCTTCCCAAGAAGTTAAAAGTATTCTCGACCAAAATCAAGAAATCTTAACTAAATTTTTAGGCGAAAATTCAACCCAGGAAGAAAAACAAGCCATCATTACCCAGGTGGAAGTGACGATTAAAACCCATATGGGACCGCACCCTGGATTTATGGACAGCATTTTAGAAAGTGTTAATAAAGAACTGGAAAAAATTAACCAATCAAAAATTGAGCATCCCTATCCGTCCGAAGGCGATCGAGTGGCCGAAACACTTTTGGCCGTTGATATGTGTTCTTTGGCCGGCCGCAAAGGAAGAGAAAAAGTGCTCGCTATCCGTTCCAATGTTCCTTTTTTTAAACAGCAAGACGAAGAACTATCAAAAACTTATCAATCAGCCGGAGTTGATCTTACTCCTGGTGAAGCGGCTCTTTTAAGCGGATTTGACAGCGCTAATCAAGCCAGGGATATGCTTAAAGATCAAGATGATATCGCCTGGATTGACGGAATCATTGAAGAATCAAAAAAACAAACCTATACCTATGAAGAGCAAGAAATAAATTACCAAACAGCAATTAGTAAAAGAGAAAAATATGAAGAAGTTAAAAAAATGAATGAAGTAAGAGAAAAGATTGACCAGTCAAATACTGGCTAAATAATATTTTATTAAAATTCTATTTAAATAAAAGATCGCTCTTTAGGGAGCGATTCTTTTTTTAATTATTAATTGTTTGGAAATAGTTTGTCCGGAAAACAGCACCAATACCTGATCGACGTCCAGTTTTGTTAAAAACCTTTTAGGGTCAAGTAACTCTGAATTAACTACTGGTTCGGGATAAAAAATAAATTCCGCTGAACCTAATAATTTATCATTTACTAGAACATTTGAGCCGGTTATTTCAATTCGGTCGCCTTTTTTAGACAAAAATTTATTAACGGTCAATGAAAATCCTCCCTATTTACCTAAAGTATAACTTAATTTTAAGTTTAATAAATATCTTACTTTTTGTCAAGCTAATTTTAGGGATAAGCAAAAAAATTACAAGGCTCCGTTCTCATAAACGGAGCCTAAATTATAAAATTTGTTCACTTGGTTAGTTGGTTTATGCCATCAGTGTAAGACGATCGGTTTTTCTCCGAACAATAGCGCCATTACTCTTGATTCTTAATCTGGCCCGGCCATTTGCAACAAAAGCAAGGATCGTGGCTATTCTGTTGCCATGTTTCTGGCTTTGAAAAGAAACGTCATCACCTACTATAACGGACCGGTCGATAATTTTCTGGGGCGGACTAAGTTTTTTTTCTTTTCTTCCCCCTAAACCGAATAGTCCTCCTAAACCGGAAAAAACGTTTGCGATAGTCAATTGAACCCTCCTTTCTCTTTTAAAAGAGAAATTTATTGTTTTGATTTTTTAATAAAGAACAGTTAAATAACTAATCTTATAGAGTATATCATAATTTTATCCATTTGTCAAGGTTCATTATTGAAAATTATTAACTATTGACAAAACAAATAAATTTTGCTAAAGTATAGATAATAACAAAAAGGAGGAAAAAGTGAAAAACTTACTTTTCAGAAAAATCAGTTTATTTCTTACTACTACTGCACTCGTATCATTACTATTTCCTGCTTTGAACATAGCCCAAATCAACGAAATTTCAGATGGTCTTGATTTCTTTGATCGAGAGGGAAATTTACTCCCCAGGAATAGTAACCTACAAACAGAAAT
>JACZVN010000078.1 GCA_022572625.1 Patescibacteria group bacterium
TTTATTAACGGAAAAATATGGTGAGCGACAGGTGGAACGAGGCGGGCTTAGGGTTATCACTACCCTGGATATTGATAAGCAAAGAATAGCTGAACAGGCTATAGAAAAATATGCTGAAAGAAATGAAAAAAACTTTCAAGCCACTAATGCGGCCTTGGTCGCCTTAGATGTGACCACCGGTCAAATTTTAGCCATGGTTGGCTCTAAAGATTTTTTTGATGAGTCCATTGACGGACAAGTTAATGTCACCACTAGAAATCGCCAACCTGGATCTTCTTTCAAACCAATTGTTTATGCCGCCGCTTTTGAAAAAGGTTATACTCCAGAAACAATTCTTTTTGACGTTGAAACAAGCTTTGGACCGGCCGGGCCAGAAAAAGAAGATTATATGCCTAAAAATTATAATGAAAAATATCACGGCCCAGTTACGATGCGCCAAGGTTTAGCCGGATCTTTAAATATCATCGGGGTAAAAACACTTTATTTAACCGGCATTGATCGAGTTTTAAATTTAGCCCAAAAAATGGGCTATACTACTCTGACTGATAAAGATCGTTATGGTCTGTCTTTAGTTTTAGGCGGCGGCGAAATTAAACTTTTAGAACATGTCGCCGCTTTTTCTATTTTCGCTCGAGAAGGCAAAAAAATTCCGACTATATCTATTTTAAAAGTAGAAGATAATAAGGGAAATATTTTGGAGGAAAATAAACAAAAAATATCATCAGCTTCAGAAATAATTGATCCGCAAATTACTCGCTTAATCAGCAGTATTTTATCAGATAATCAATCCCGGGCTTTTGTTTTTGGCGAACAAAATTTCTTAACACTAAACGATCGACCGGTGGCGGCAAAAACCGGGACCACTAATGATTCTCGCGATGCCTGGACGATTGGCTATACTCCGGACTTAGCGGCCGGCGTCTGGGTGGGCAACAATCGCAATCAAAAAATGGGTGAAAAAGCTGACGGCTCAAGTGTAGCCGCCCCAATTTGGCATGAATTTATGACCCAAGCTCTTTTAAACACCCCGGTGAAAACCTTCACTCCCCCTGAACGGATTAAAGTAGATAAACCCATTCTTAAGGGAGAAATGCCTGGCGAAATAACTTTAAAAATTGATAAGATTTCCGGTAAGTTGGCCACCGAACTAACGCCGCTCTCTTTAATAATAGAAAAAACTTTTAAAAAATATTACCCGATCCTCTATTATCTAAATAAAAATGACCCGCAAGGGCCAGTCCCGGAAAACCCGGCTCAAGATCCACAATATACCTTTTGGGAACAAGGAATTAAAGATTGGCTTCAATCTTTAGCCGAAAAAACCGAAGAAGAAAAACAAGAAATAGCCGAAACTTTTTTTGAGATTCCACCCACTGAATATGATGATTTACATATCCCAATTAATCAACCCAGCTTAAATATCTTAACTCCCAAGAAGGGAGCGGTTATTGATGGGAAAATATTAGAATTAAACCTGGAAGCTATGGCTCCCAGGGGAGTAAAAAAAATAATTTGTTATCTTGATGATATTCCTTTAGACATTATTACTTTGGAAGAACTTGAAATAAAAAAATCTTCTTATCAGTGCTTTTTAAATTTAACCGGTGTGCTGGCGGGAGAACATCAAATCAAAGCCGCTGTTTTTGACGATGTTGATAATATTAAAACTCAGGAAATCTGGATTATCACCAGCCAGTCATTTGAAAGTAAGCTCTCCTGGCTCAGTCCTAAAAATACTGAAATGATTCTTAATAACAATCTTCCTTTAACCCTTTCTGTTTTGACTCCGGCGGTCAAAATTAAAATGCTCAGATTCTTTGGTCAAAATATGACCTCGCTTAAAACATCTCTTATTGGCACTGTTTTCAATCCAGAAACGAGTGGAAAAATCGATTTTGTTTGGTCCGTAACTGAACTGGGGAAATATAAATTATGGGCGGAAATAACTGACTTTAATAATGATATAATTCTGGGTGAAGAAATAGAAATTGAGATTAAATAAATTTTAAAAAATAAGCTAAAAATAGATCAGCCATTTATATTTGACTGATCTATTTTTATTATTTTTGATATTGTTTTTCAAGTTCCAGGAATTCATTCGGACCATAGGTATCATGCGTTCGAGGATCATCAGGGTTGAATAGGGTATTAGCAATAACTAGAAGGCCACTATTTTCTTTTCTAACCTGATAAGTATGAAGGATAAATGGTGGAACCAAAACTCCGATCTCCGACGTGATAACGAATTCTTTGCTTTGGCCGTAAACGTCCTGGCAAGACCAGTCCACTGAACCTTCAAGTGCGAAAACTAATTCCTGACGGATTCGATGAAATTCACCTCCACCGATTTCTGACTTGGGTAAATTACGAACGGTATAGGATCTGAATCCACGAATATCTTCAGAAACTCGTTTAAGTTCATCTTCATCATAGCTGAAAAACTTTTGTAAATCAGTATAGTTAAAGGCAAATATTACCATTAATTCGCCGTTTGACTTAGTGGTCCAAGGACCACGAGTTTCTATGGTTTGAATATCTGTAACAGTGGATCGGACTAAAGATTTGTCCATCCTTTCCTCCTTTTTTAAACTTTGATTTATTTAATTATATTAATTTTAGCACAAAAAATGACTTTTGTCAAGTTCAAATTTATAAAATTAGCAAAAATTTAATTAGATTTAAATATTTCATTTAATTAATTTTTTTCAATAACGATTATTACTTTTTCCCCTTTTAAAACTTCTATTACTTGATCATCCTTTTTTAAATTTGTATTTTCTCCTAAATCAAAGGGCCAATCATGAATAGACTTTAAAAAATTATCATTGGCATACGCAAAATCTTTTCCTTGGCGCGTCCCTGGATCATGAGTGATAATTTCCTGGTCATTATATCCTTTAACCACCACCATATGATAAACCGGGCCCGGACGTTGATAATACGGATTTTTTAAAACCCGGCCGGCCATTGGAGTAATAACTAAATTACCTTTGCTTAATTGATATTTTATATCATCAAGGGAATTGATTGAAGTAAAATATATTTTTTTAAAATTAAAATATTCTCTCGCTAAAGTAACCGTATCAAAAACACTTAAATTATAATGTCCGCCCCAGTTTTGTTCCTGCCATTGAACTGAATCCAGAATTATTTGGTTGGCTAGTGCCTGATCTAATTCTTGATTATCTAACCAAGGTAACTCCAGAGTAAAACACTGAAAATCACCGTAAGTTAATACGCCAATTGTACAATCTTCTCGTTGCCATGTTTCTATCCGTAATACGTCCATAATGTTGTTCCTATGCTGATTAATACACCTATTGATATAACGGCGTATACTTTAATTAAAAACCATCCTATATCACCACCAGTTGATACAGAGCTTTTGTTCTGGTTGTGAGTCCCCATAGTTTAATCCTTTGCTCATCCTTGAGCGTTTGTTAGTTAATTTTGGTTTTGATTTGGATTGTACTGCTGAAAATTACCCTGTTGCTG
>JACZVN010000079.1 GCA_022572625.1 Patescibacteria group bacterium
CTTTAGTAAATTCTTCTCCCCTATTTATTAGTCTTTGATATTCATCTGATGATTCTTTATTACCAGACTTTTCCATTACTGAACCAGAAGTTGATTCAGGAATAAAATTTGAATCTTTTTTATTAATTTCTTCAGTCATATATTTTATTTATTATTGAAAATATTTTAATATTTATTTTTCCAATTCTTCTTCTGCCTCCTCGGCGTCTGCTTTCATTTCTTTTTTTACTTTAATCGCTTCCTCCTTAATAATATTAGCTAAATTAGGAAATCTTTGCTGTAAAAATTCTATTTTAGACTGAGTATCATTTTCAGAAATTTTTTCAAATTTTTCCTCGTCACCAGCGGATAATCTTTCTAATAAAGTAAAAATCACCCTTTTTTCTACCAATTCAGCCATTTGGTCAATTAATGTGGCCTTTTCTTGATCGGATAATTTTTCTAATCCTAGGGTGGCAATAATATTTTGCCCTAGAACTTCATTACTATTTTCTTTCATCATAATTATTATTTTTATAACTTACTATTAAATCTAGCTTAGAAAGGTAGTATATCAGAAAAAACTCTTTTTGTCAAGATATATAAAAAGCGGAGATGTTTATTCATCTCCGCTTAATAAATTTTATTTAATTATTTTCCTGCTGTTGATAGAGTTTATAAAGTTTTTCCAGATCCTGATCAGACAAGTTATCCAAGGTGCGTTTAACTTGGCGTTTTTTTTCTATTTGGCGCAATTTTTTCTCGCTGGCTTTAACCTGAATTTCATAGGCAGTTTGAATTTCCGATTTTCTAAATTCTATCGCGTGAAGATCAAATTGGTTGACCGGAACTAACGCTTCATCTGTATCCAAAAAAGTTAAAGTCACTTGATCACCCACTTTGGCCACTAAAACTTCAAAATTATTCTGACTGGTTAGGGTAAAAAGCTTATCCGGAACCTCATTTAATAAAATACTATAAACCGTTACTCCATCCTGAATTTCCGCTCCTTTGCGCGCAATACTGCCCGTAACCGTCTTCATTTCACTTAAATACGAAGGCGCAAATGTGTTGCCGCTGCTTTCAGCTAAAAGGCGTTGATATTGAGATAAGGCGCTGCGTTTATTCTTGCCAATAACCATTTTAAGAGTGGAGGCCTGAACAATTGCTAATCTTTGAAAAATAGGCTTATCAATGCCGATAATGGGAACCGCAAATGACCACTCTCCATAAATGTTATAAGGAATGGGTTGCGTTGGCGTCCAACGCTGACCATCAGCTCCCAGGGCTTGAGAAACCGCGTCATAAATAGCCTGTTCATTGGCTCCGCTTAGTCGATAATAATATGCCTGGCCGTTTCGAGTATTGATCATCATTGCCCCAACCAATGACTGGTCGCTGGATGAAATAGAAGTAATACCCGTAAACCAATAATTCTGCCCATCTGGACTGGGAACAAACCAAACGTCTGATCCATAGTCATAGGGAGTCGGCGCGACAATATCCTCTTCTGAAAATATCGTATTCCACCAACCATTAACATACAGACCCCATTTGGAAATATATAATTCGGCAATCTCTTCTGGAATAACTCGATCAACCCACGCTGGCGCTTGGCCAACATCGTACCATTCTATATCTCCGTTCACTGGATTAACAATAATCACTCCTTCGGTCTTTTCTCCGCCAAAACCAAGGGTCGGTTTAGTCGCGCTAATGGTAAAATAGGGCTGATAATTATCATCAAGCTCAAAAGAAGTTTCGCGCAATTGATAACCCTGATAACCATTGGTATAAACGTGGCGGCTCAAATTATTTCCCCAATAAGCGCTTGGCAGATACTCCAATTCTAGAGAATCAACTAAAACCGGTTTTCGGCCATTATCTTCAGCACTAACCAAAACATAACCTGGGGTGGTTTCAAATTTATTCCATTTCCAAAAACCGCGAAACTCAAGCGGGGCCACCCAAATAATTTCTCCGTTAACATTGCAGATGTTTACTTCACCGACATTGTAACGAGATCCCAAAATATCCTTAGATTCACCTAAAACCTTATCCGCTAAATACTGCGCTTGACTCTTGCTGACTATTCTAATATGAGCTTCGTCAACCGGGGCCATCGTCTCAGTCCAGTTGGCTTCTTGAACATCGCCAATCAACTTATGGTGATCATCAGCCCGAAAAATCGGACAACCGGTCATACCGACTGCCATAAAGATAAACATAAAAATACCGTAGGAAATTAATTTACCTTTATTAAAGATCCCGTTAATCCCGAACCCTAATGCTATATCGAGAAACCATAAACCAGCTAAGATTAGAAAAATATTGAAATAGGGACTCACAATCGACGGCTGAATAAGCCAAAAAATCCAATTAAGAATAACTATATAAATCACTGCTCGGACTATCCACTTGCCAAACCACCGGCTCGGATTCTCGCTAAGCGCTTGAAAGTTAAAATTAAAACTTCCCACCACTCCCAAGAATAAGGCCAGCCAAACAAATTCCCAATTAAACATTTTTTTCTCCTTTGTAAGGTGCTTTTATAAAAACCCTGGACCATCCAAGGTTTATTTCATAATTAAATTTAACAAAATTTTAAAATTCTGTCAACCTTTATTTTAGGCTAATTTCCTTCATAACGAAACTGACAAATATTATAAAAATCACAATATTTACACATTCGGCTAGGCTGAGCAGGAAAATTACTGCTTTTAATTTTTTTAATAGTAGTCACAATTTTTTCTTGCATTTGTTTTAATTCTTTGTCCTGGCCCAAGAAAGAAACCCTTTCTCCAGTTTCTAGATAATAATAGGTTAATTTAGAAATTGGTTTATTAAATACATCTGACAAAGACTGGCTAGCCAATTGATAAATTAAAAGCTGCTGCTTATCTTTAGCGTCAAGTTTACCTGCCCTGGGCTTCCCTGTTTTATAATCAATAATTTCCAATCCTTCTTTTGTTTCATCAACCCGATCAATCTTTCCTTTAATAATAAATTGATCCAATTTAAAATTAAAAGGTTTTTCCAAATATTTTACTTGCGGAGAAGCTTTGATAAAATCACGATAAAACATTTTTAAAATTTTCCTCCCTTTTTCTTTAAATTTCTTTTGATGCCTTTTATCTTGATACCACTCATCAATCCAGGCTTGTTCATAAATCTCAAGTAAATCTTTTTCACTTGGAATTTTACTTTTTAAATTAGTTTGTTTCTGAGAAAATAAATCAGTCTGAACTGACTGATCCTTATCCATCCATCTTTTTAAAAATCGTTGCAACGTAATATGAATACTTCTCCCAAAACTAAAAGTATATTTTCCTTTTCTAGGAATATTTAAAATAAAGGCAAATTTATACTGGAGCGGACAAATATCAAAAGCAGCTAACTGAGAAAAACTAAATTTGGTTGGCATTTTTGCCTGTTTGGGATGACTGATTGGTTTAACCTGTTTGGTATGACTTACCGCCAAAGGCTTTATTTTAAGTCTAGAATCC
>JACZVN010000080.1 GCA_022572625.1 Patescibacteria group bacterium
ATAAATATGCTGGCAACCGAGGTAGTTTAGATAGTATTATTAGTAGGTTAATTATCGAACTTAAAGAAACAAAATCGATTACTAAAAGTAAAAAGATAGCTGATATTAGAAAGGAACTAGAAGACGCTCATAAAAAATATATAATAAAATAAGTAAGAAGGTATAAATAATTTTTATTTAATAGCCTTTGATTTCTATCAAAGGCTATTTTTATTGACAAAGCTCAAAAAAAAGGTTATTCTCATAATATGGACATGCAGGGATTGGTTTCTCAATTAAAAAATTTTAAAATGAGGCTCGCGAAACTGCGAGACTTTCTTTGACCTATCTAAAAAAAACCAAGAAATCAAAGAATTAGAAATACAAATGGCCGAACCTGATTTTTGGCAGAATAGGAAGCAGGCAGAAAAAAAATCACGGCAGTTGGCCAGACTAAAGGAAGATATTACCCGGTGGGGAAAAATCGAAAGATCAATTAATGATTTATTGGAAATCGCTGAATTAGATAAAAAAGATCAATCAGTAAATTTGAGGCAAGAAATTGAAAAACAGTTTAGTCAAATTGAAAAACAGTTAAATGATTTTGAAATATTAACTTTTTTAAGCGGTCAATACGATCAAAAAAATGCTTTTATTTCTATTTTTGCCGGCGCCGGCGGAGTCGATGCTCAAGATTGGACTGAAATGCTTTTAAGAATGTATTTGCGGTATGCAGAGAAAAAGAACTGGTTAACCCGGATTATTGATCAATCAAAAGGAACCGAAGCCGGAATTAAAAGTGTAACCTTTGAAGTTGAGGGACAGTTTGCCTACGGTTTTTTAAAAGCGGAAGCTGGAGTTCATCGTTTAGTCCGGATTTCTCCTTTTGACGCGGAAAAAATGCGCCACACTTCTTTCGCTTTAGTGGAAGTTTTACCCGAAATACCAGAGGTTGAAGTGGAAATTAACCATGATGATTTAAGGGTTGATACTTTTTTAGCTTCGGGGCACGGAGGCCAAAATGTTCAGAAAAATCAAACCGCCGTCCGTTTAGTTCATTTGCCGACTAAGATTAGTGTTAGTTGTCAATCTGAAAGATCACAATATCAGAATAAAGAGCGGGCGATGAATATTTTAAAAACCAAACTTTATCATTATTATCAAGCTGATCAGGAGGAAGAAAAGGCCCGTTTACGCGGTGAATTTAAATCTGCTTCTTGGGGCAATCAAATTCGTTCTTACGTCCTTCATCCCTATAAGATGATTAAGGATTTGCGCACTCAATATGAAACCAATAATGTGGAAAAAATTTTAGATGGCGATTTGGATGAAATTATTGAAACATATCTTAAATCAAATAAATAGCTAAAATAATTTATTGATCATGTTTAATTATTTAGAATAAGGATATATGTGTGGAATTGTCGCTTACATTGGCACTAAAGAGGCCAGCCCTATTTTACTCAATGGTCTAAAAAGACTGGAATATCGTGGTTACGATAGCGCCGGTTGTTCTATTTTAGACAATAATGAAATTAAGTATTTGAAGAAAAAGGGCCGGGTTGAGGAATTAGAAAAAGAATTAAAAAAAAATCCGCTTAAAGGAAAACTGGGAATTTCCCATACCCGCTGGGCCACGCATGGCGCTCCAAATACTGTCAATGCCCATCCGCATTTTGATTGTCAAAAAGAATTATTTTTAGTTCATAACGGTATTATTGAAAATTATACCGTTCTTAAAAAATGGCTTTTGAAAAAGGGGCATTTTTTTCGTTCAGATACCGATACGGAAATTGTGGTTCACTTAATTGAGGAACATTATCAGGGTGATTTATTAAACGCGGTTCAAAAGGCCCTTTTATTAGTTGAAGGCACCTATGGATTGGGAGTGATATCTAAACATGAACCAAATATTTTAATTGGCGCGCGCAAGGGGTCTCCGTTGGCAGTGGGGGTGGTGCAAAATGGTGAATATATTCTCGCTTCTGATCCATCTGCTATTATTGAACACACTAAAAAAGTAATTTATTTAGACGATAATGAAATAGTAAGTTTAACTCGAGATGGAATGAAGATTACGACTCTGGATAACGTTGAAGTTAAAAAAGAAGCTCAAGATATTCAATTGGATTTAAATCAGATTGAAAAAGCTGGCTTTGATCATTTTATGCTTAAGGAAATTTTTGAACAACCGCAAAGTATTAAGAATGCGATGCGCGGCCGGACCTTAGTGAATGAGGGCAGAATCCAGTTGGGAGGCTTACAAGATTGGCTTGATTTTTTAGTTAAGGTTGATTCAGTTGTCTTTTTGGCTTGCGGCACTTCCTGGCATGCCGGCCTGATCGGTGAATATTTATTTGAACATTTAGCTCATTTACCGACGGAAACCGAATATGCTTCCGAGTTTAGGTATAAAAATATTCCGATTAATAAAAATACCGCCTATTTTGTTATTTCTCAGTCAGGTGAAACGGCTGATACATTAGAATCATTGCATAAAATTAAACAAGCCGGGGGTAATGTTTTTGGCATTGTTAACGTGGTTGGTTCAACCATTGCCCGGGAAACTGATGCTGGGATTTATTTGCATGCCGGGCCGGAGATTGGGGTAGCTTCGACCAAGGCTTTTACATCCCAAGTCACTGTCCTAGCTCAATTGGCCGTTCTTTTAGGCATCAAAAGAGGCCAAATTAAACCCAAAGAAGTTAAAAGCCGGCTTCAAGCCATTATTGATATTCCAGAAAAAGTTGAACATATTTTAAACCAGAATAGGCAGATTAAAGAATTGGCTAAAAAATATGCGCAGTTTAATAATTTTCTTTACTTGGGCCGGGGCTATAATTTTCCCACTGCTCTAGAGGGCGCCCTTAAATTAAAAGAAATTTCCTATATCCATGCCGAAGGTTATCCGGCCGCCGAAATGAAACACGGTCCAATTGCTTTAATTGATCGACAGATGCCGGTGGTGGTGATTGCCACTGATACGGAAGATGTTATTTATCAAAAAGTTATTAGTAATATTGAAGAAGTCAGAGCCCGAGGCGGCAATATTATTGTGATTGCCACCCAGGGTAATAAGGATATTAGAAATTTAGCCACGGAAGTAATTTATGTGCCTAAAACAAATGGATTTTTAACTCCCTTGTTAAATGTCATTCCCTTACAGCTTTTAGCTTATCACATGGCTGTTTTGCGAGGTTGCGACGTTGATAAGCCAAGAAATTTAGCCAAGAGTGTGACGGTTGAGTAGTGAATATATTCTTGGTATTAGATAGACGATGGTATTTTTGCCGGCCTCACCGGCAATTTTTATTTTTATAAAATTTGACAGATTTTTTTATTTCATTATAATTGATCATATAGTTCTTAAAAATTGAAAAGGGAGGGATTAGAAAATGATTAAATTTTTAATCATTCTGTCCAGTTGTTTAGTTACGTTTAGCTGTTTTGCAAGTCTTATTGAGACTGATTTAGATAATAAAAAATTTCCAACTTTTGAGCAG
>JACZVN010000081.1 GCA_022572625.1 Patescibacteria group bacterium
ACTGCTACTTCGCCAAACTCTTTAATAAAATTTTTAATCGCTTTTTTGGAAGTATTAGCTAAAAATAATTGCTTATCCTGGGTCGGCCGGTAGATATAGGCACCACTTTTATCTAATTTACGCTTTAAAATTCCTTTATTATAAAGGCGCGTCATTACTGTCATAACCGTCGTATAAGCTATTTCTCTTTTCTTTTCCAATTCTTTTAAAACATCACGAACACAGACCGTATTTAACTCCCACAAAATATCCATGATTACCGCTTCTAACTCGCCAAAAGATTGATTAAATTTATTTTTTATTTTCATACAAAATTTATTTTATGTACTACATAACGTAGTATAACTTTATTTACTAAATAAGTCAAGGGAGCAAAAAAATTTAAGTAATTACATTTATAATTCTAATAAGATTCCTTCATTAGAACGTAGAACAAAATTCTTTAATTTAATCATTTTACCTAGACCGTAATCCAGATAGGTGCTCAATATTAATTTTGCTTCCTGATCATCAATATCTATCTTTATTGACTGAGATTGATCTGAAAAATTTAGAACAACTAATATCTTTTCTTGATTTTGCTGACGAAAATAAGCAAAAATATTTTTAGAAGAGGTCTTTAATGAATGGTATTCACCAGCTAAAAGAGCAGTTGATCTTTTTCGGTACCAAATCAAACGACGGTAAAGATTAAGCATTGATTGAGAATCCTTTGACTCATCAACTACATTATATGTACTAAAATTATGATTTACGGGGAGCCATGGTTGCTTCGTAGAAAAACCAGCATATCTATTACTATTCCAGTGCATAGGTGTCCTTTCGGGATCACGGCCAAAAATAGAATCTTGTTCTCCACATGGATCACAAATTTTGCCCTTAGGTATATGTGTATTTTCCATGCCAAGCTCTTCACCATAATATATAAAAGGCATACCTCGTAATGTTAAAATCAGCATAGCTGCTACACGAGATTGTCGATTTCCAATTCGCGTAACTACCCTTGATTGATCGTGATTACCTAAAACATAATTTGGCCAATTTTCTGTTCCAAGAATTTGTTCATATTGATCAACAAATTCTTTATAATTTTGAGCCTGCCAGGGTAAATTTATAAAACTAAAATTAGTAGGTAAATGGAGCTGGTTAGAACAGGCCTGATAAAACTTAGCCATCTCTTTAATATCAAGATACATTTCACCGATCATAAAATGGCCTGGCTTTTCTGACAAAACGCGGCAAAAACCATTAATCGCTGAAATTAATTCTGGCTGGCCATTACTATAAATATGGAGCATTTCGTCATAGGGATTGCTTTTACCAATCTGATAGGCTGGGTTATGAGGTTCATTACGAAATTTATCATCTTTTATTAAATGATATAAAGCATCAATCCGAAAACCATCAACTCCTTTTTCCATCCAAAAACGCAAAACATTATGCATTTCTTTAACTACTTCCGAATTACGCCAATTAAGATCTGGTTGTTCAGATAAAAAACTGTGTAAATAATACTGTTTTGTTTTTTGATCATAAGTCCAAGCTGGACCACCAAAAACACTAATCCAATTATTGGGCGGACTGCCATCTGGCTGGGGGTCACACCAGATATACCAATCTCGTTTAGGGTTATCTAATGCTGAACGTGATTCTAAAAACCACGAATGCTGATTAGAAGTATGATTAGGAATAAAATCCATGATTATTTTAATATTTCTTTGATGAGCTTCATTGACCAGCTGATTAAAATCATTTAAATTACCAAAAATTGGGTCAATATCATTATAGTCAGAAACGTCATAACCATAATCAGCCATCGGTGATTTATAAATAGGCGAAAGCCAAATTGCATCAATCCCTAAAGAATTTTCCGTGCCGTCATTTAAATAATCTAATTTTTTAATTATTCCTTTTAAATCACCGATTCCATCATTATTAGTATCTTTAAAACTGCGGGGGTAAATTTGATAAATGATCGCGCTTTTCCACCAAAAATTTTGTGATTGTTTAGTTTTAGACATAAAAATTTATTAACTTTTATTTCTTTGCCAAAAATAAAATTTAATCGGCCAAGTGAAAACCATTAGAGCTATAACTGCCGCCAGTAATCCAATGTCTCGGACTGTTACTCCATTGACACCGGTTGTTATAAGAACAATTATCAAATGGACAGCGCCAAAAAACGCCGCCACCCAAGTAAAAATATTAATCAGCAAAAAAATTCCGACTAAAATATCAAGTAGGGCGACGCTGATCATTACCTGTTTTAGAGAAATTGGCAAAAAATCAACTGCCCAAGATTGAAGATATAATCCCCAGGCCTCTGGCTCCTGAAAAACAAGAATGCCAATCCATAAAAAAGTAATGGCAAGACCAACTCGTAAAATATGAAATGCCAGCGATGGCATATTTTATTCTTTAACCGTTAATGAACCAAACATTCCGTTTTCACGATGGCCGGGAACAGCACAATAATATTCAAAAATACCAGATTTACTTGGGGTAAATTCAAGGGTAACAGAACTCTCACTAAGCCGTAAATTAACATCCAACTCCTTAATCGTAAAAGTATGTGTGCCAGTATTTTGGAAAATAATTTTTACTGGCTGGTCCTTAATAAGGGTAAGAACTTTTGGAGTAAAAAATAAATTATCCGAAACTATCTTAATTTCTTTTACTGATAAAGTCGTAACTTTTTCAGGCTGAACCTGGTCATCCAGTGACACAACCGCTGCCTCGTCTTCCGGTAAAGGTTCCTCTGTTTCATCTGGTGTAACAATCATTTCAGGAACTAATTCTTGGCCAGGCGCGGGCACACCAAGCTGCGGCGACGTCTCGATAGCTTCTTCTTGTTGAGAACTACTTTGAAAAAGAAAATATCCTCCGGCGATAGCTACTAATATAATAATAATTAATATTATTTTATTCATAATCTTTTTAATTATTAAATTTATATTTAATTTGTAATTGGTATATTTTCTAACCCCAGTGAAATATCTTGTTACATAAAATGTAACAAGACGATCGGCTTAAGGCAGATCATTTCACAATGTGATGATTTTAATAGTCGTTTCACTCCTTTAAAATCAATCATGGCAGACGAAAAAGATACCCCAAAGCAAGCTGACGCTGCTACGGGACAGGCAAACAAAGAAGAAACAAAAGAGGCTACTATCTTGATATTTAATTCTCATACCGCACAAAGACAATGGGGAATGGAGAATGATTCTAGGGCTAGAACAATATGGCATGGAATGGATAAAGATGAATGGTATGACCTCCCTAAAGAACCTAGAGTAGTGACAATGATTAGCCCTGCTGGTTTGGATAAGTATTATGATAGGACTTTTCTTAGAGGAGTTAAGGAGTTGCTTATGGAAAAAGATATTCATCTTTGCCATATTACTGTGGATGCTCAATTCAAGAATTGGGATGAATATAGAACATTCTTGGGAAGGAGTTTGATTTATTT
>JACZVN010000082.1 GCA_022572625.1 Patescibacteria group bacterium
TTGGCTTATCCAATTTAGAAAAAGCATTAAGACTTAATCCTTCATTAAAGGAAATGATAAAAAATGATGATGATTTTGCTAATGTGAGAGATTCTGAAAAATTCAAACAATTAATCGGTTAACCCAAAACTTGTCAATACTCATAAAAGGTAAGTGAGAAATTCATAATTTGGGAATGATGAAAAATGGCATTAAATGCAACTGATGTATCTACTGGAACTGGATTAATTGAAATCGATCTTTCTGGATTTTAATTATATAACTGGTACTAACAATATTGAAATTTAAAACAACATTTATTGTTTCTATTTTCGTTATTTAAGTTTTGATTGAAAAGCGAGGCAATTTTTCACAACTTCAAATACAAAATTATCACTTACTTTACTTGAATAAATTCGAATATCGTTCCATTAAGGGAGCCAATTTAGTACGCGGTTTGAGAGACCGATGCCGGTCAAAAACCGTATAAGATATAAAATCATCTCAATTCGAGATGATTTCTATTCTAATTTTTTAGATAAAAAATTAGAATATTAGAACAATTTAAAAATTAAATAAAATTTATTAATATTTGGAAAGCTAAATATATGGAAATAAGAAATATCGCAATCATTGCCCATGTCGATCATGGAAAAACAACCTTGACTGATGCTTTGATGCACCAGACAAATATGGCTGATGAAGATGTTAGCATGGATTCAAACGTATTGGAAAAAGAAAGGGGAATTACAATTTACTCAAAAAATACTTCCTTGATCTATAAAAACACAAAAATAAATATTGTTGATACGCCCGGTCACGCTGATTTTAGTTCAGAAGTAGAGAGAATTTTAAGGTCAATTGATTCTGTTTTGCTTTTAGTGGATGCCCAGGAAGGGCCGATGCCGCAGACAAGATTTGTATTACAAAAGTCACTGGAGCTTAATTTAAAACCGATCGTCGTAATTAATAAGATCGATAGGTCGGCGGCCAGACCAAACGAGGTTCGTACGATGGTGTTTGAGTTATTTATAAGTTTAGGAGCGAGCGATGAGCAGCTTGATTTTGAAACTATTTATACCATCGCCAAACAGGGAATTGCAAAACTAAAAATAAATGACCAGAGTGATGATCTAACTCCGCTTCTTGATTTAATATTAGAGAAAGTCATTCCGGCTTCGAGTGATGAAATGAATAAAAAGCCTTTAAGAATGCAATCTTTTAATTTGGCCTATGATAACTATTTAGGCAGGATGGCCATTGGCCGGATATATGAGGGCCAGGTAAAAAAAGGTATGACTGTGATTATAAAAGAAAGTGAAGATAAATACCGGACGGGTAAAATAAGTAATGTATTTACTTTCTATGGATTAAACAGAAAGGAAATTGATCTGGCAGTGGCTGGTGATATTGTAATGATCGCTGGATTACCAGATATATATATTGGAGAAACAATTTGTGAAAATAAAGATCAAACTATATTGCCGGCCATTAAGATTGATGAGCCGACCATCTCGCTTGATTTAATGGTAAATAGCTCTCCCTTTGCCGGTCAAGAAGGGAAATATGTAACGAATAGTAAATTAAAGGAGAGACTGGAAAAGGAGTTAGAAGTGAATGTTGGTCTGAAAATTGATTTTAATACCACCAGTGGATTTTATAAAATTTATGGTAGGGGAGAATTACACATTGCTATTTTTTTAGAGAATATGAGAAGAGAAGATTTTGAATTGCAGGTTTCTCAGCCCAAGGTAATTATTAAAAATGAAGGAGGTATAAAACAAGAACCCTATGAAGAGTTAATTATAGATGTACCGAGGGAAATGGCTGGCATGGTGATTGATAAATTATCCAAGAGAAAAGGTAAAATGATTGATATGAAGTCAAAACAAGATAGTCAAAGATTAATTTTTGAAATTCCGACTCGTGGTATTATGGGTTATCGAGGAGATTTTATCATTGATACAAAGGGCAAAGGCATTTTTACCAGTCGGGTAATTGGATTTAAAGAGTATGCGGGCACCATTGATAAATATGAACTAGGGTCCATGGTATCCATGGAGACTGGTAAGGCCTTGGCTTATGCCTTATGGAATTTAGAAAGAAGGGGCAGAATTTATATTCATCCAAATACTAATGTTTACAGCGGAATGGTCATCGGTGATGTGTCAAAAGGAAAGGATATGTGGGTAAATCCAATTAAAGGAAAAAAGCTCACTAATATGAGAGCTTCAGGATCTGATGATTCTATTATTCTTACCCCGCCAATGGAAATAACACTGGAAAGAGGTTTGGAAATTATGAAAGATGATGAATTTTTAGAAATTACTCCTAAAAATATTAGACTCAGAAAAGAATCTTTAATTCAAGTAAGAAAATCTAAAAAATAAAAAGGATTAGCATAAATATTAATTATACTTTATGACCACATTTAAACAATTTGGATTGAATCATGAAATAATAAAAAGTCTTGATGATTTAGGATTTACCAGTCCTTGGCCTATTCAGGAAAAGGTTATCCCATTTATATTAAAATCAAAAAAGGATTTAATTGCTTTAGCGCAAACTGGAACAGGGAAAACAGCTGCTTTTAGTTTACCAATTTTAAATCAGATAAAAACAGATGAAAAAGATTTACAAGCAATTATTCTTTGCCCGACCAGGGAATTATGCCTTCAGATTTTTCAAGATATGGAAAAATTTGCTAAATATTCAAAGGGGATTACGGTGACGGCAGTTTACGGCGGAGCCAGAATTGATCTTCAGATTAGATCAATAAAAAAAGGAACTAATATTGTGGTAGGCACTCCCGGTCGTGTTCGTGATTTAATTAAAAGAAATGTTTTAAAACTTCATTCTATTAAATGGGTGGTTTTAGATGAGGCCGACGAAATGCTAGATATGGGATTTAAAGCTGATTTGGATGCTATTTTAGAACAAACCCCAAAGACCAGACAGACTTTTCTTTTTTCAGCCACCATGTCTAAAAGTGTTAATTCTATTGCTAGACAGTACATGAGCGATGCTCAGGAAATAAGTATCGGAGAGAAAAATATTGGAGCAGAAAAAGTGACCCATGAATATTATGTTGTTCAAGTCAAAGATCGCTTTGAAGCTTTAAAACGAATTTTAGATTTTTTGCCGGGAGTTTATGGTATTCTTTTTTGTCGGACCAGAAGAGAAACTCAAATAGTGGCTGACAAATTAAAGCAGGCTGATTATGATGCCGAGGCTCTGCATGGCGATGTTTCACAAAGTATGCGGACCGAAATTATGGATAGATTTAAGCGAAAGCAAATCCATTTACTGGTGGCGACGGATGTGGCAGCTAGGGGAATAGACGTGAGTAATCTTTCTCATATTATTAATTATAATCTTCCTGATCAGGACAAAATCTATACGCATCGGAGCGGAAGAACGGGTCGGGCTCAGAAAAGCGGAGTTTCTATATCGATTGTGAGCCGGGGAGAGATAAGAAGAATTAAAA
>JACZVN010000083.1 GCA_022572625.1 Patescibacteria group bacterium
CTTTTGCCAGTCGTTGCCGGCATGGGTGGAAATGCTGGTACTCAATCTTTAACCATTGTTGTTAGATCTTTAGCTTTAGGAGAAATAGACTGGCGCATAGGTTTAAGGGTTGTTTTTAAGGAAATTAGAGTAGGCTTGCTCAATGGTGTTATTACCGGCCTAGTAATGGGATTAATTGCTTTTCTTTGGTATGACAATCTTATTTTAGGCCTAATACTGTTTTTAGCCATGATCGGCAATTTAATTATTGCCGGCCTTTTTGGGGCGTCCGTTCCCTTAATCTTAAGAAAATTAAACCTAGACCCGGCCCTTGGTTCTTCTATTTTTGTCACCACGGCCACGGATATTGGTGGCTTTATTCTCTTTTTAGGATTAGCCACCCTCTTAATAAAAGTATTAATTTAATAAATTTTTAATTATAAAAACAAAAAATACAAAACCAGTTTTTGAACTAATTAGTATTTTAAGCCTAAAACCGCATGAGTGTGCTAATGATTTTAATCAATTAGCTAAAATAAAAAAAAGTATTCTTGCCAAAGGTTTACATTTTCCTATTGTCGTGGATAAAAAAACTAAAATTATTTTAGATGGCCATTACCGGTTCAAAATTTTTCAAGATTTAAGACAAAAAAATATTCCCGTTTATTACGTTGATTATTTTGATCAACGTATTATTTTAGATTCCTGGAAAGAAAAAAAAGTAACTAAAAAGGAGGTGATTAAAACTGTTAAGGCTGGTAAATTATTTCTTAATAAAACAACCAAACATATGTTTAAAATAAAAGGTAGACTTAGGCATATTTCTCAAATAACACCCAGGGTTAATTTTAATATTAAAATCTTAAAAAAGAAAAAATGAAATATTTTAATAACCTGCTTGAAACTATTGGCCATACTCCTTTAGTTAAATTAAATAAACTGGCTGAAAAAGTAAAACCGCTTATCTTGGCTAAATTGGAATACTTTAACCCTGGCGGCAGTGTTAAGGATCGAATTGGCATTAAAATGATTTTGGCGGCTGAAAAAAAGGGATTATTAAAAAAGGGCGGAACGATTATTGAGCCGACTTCTGGTAATACCGGGGTCGGTTTGGCTTTGGTAGCGGCTCTCAGGGGGTATAAAATGATTTTTGTGATGCCTGATAAGATGAGCCAGGAAAAAGAATCATTATTGCGAGCCTATGGCGCTGAAGTCATTAGAACGCCAACGGCAGTGGCGCCTGAAGATCCGCGCAGTTATTATCAGGTGGCAAAAAAATTGGTTAAAAAAATACCCGGCGCTTTTTCACCTAATCAGTATTTTAACCAGCATAATCCTCAGGCTCATTTTGAAACCACCGGCCCTGAAATTTGGCAGGATACGGACGGCCAAATAACTCACTTTGTGGCCGGGGTTGGAACCGGCGGAACCATCACTGGCGTCGGCCGCTATTTAAAACAAAAAAACTCAAAAATTAAAATTATTGGCGCTGATCCCGAAGGATCTATTTACCACCACACTTTTTATAAGACTAAAGGTAAAATCCATACCTATAAAACAGAAGGAATTGGCGAAGATTTTATTCCTAAAACAGTTGATTTAAATCTGCTTGATGAAATTATGGTCTTTAATGATCAAGAGTCTTTTTTAATGACTCGAAAATTAGTCAAGGAGGAAGGTTTACTAGTTGGAGAATCATCAGGCACGGCTGTTTTAGCCGCCCTTAAAATAGCTGAAAACTTAACGGAAAAGGATATAGTGGTAGTTTTACTGCCCGACACTGGAAGAAATTATTTAAGTACGGTTTTTAATGATGATTGGATGAAACAAAATAAATATTTATAAATTAGGCTGGTTTAACCGGCTTGGTAATAAAAAAACGCTGAATTAAATCAGCGTTTTTCATTTTTTTCTTTTTTAAATTTGTTTATTTCAGCCAATAATGTGAAACAGTTTTAATAAACCGCCGCCGAAAAAGAAAACAATAAAAGTAACAACTATCTTTACTACCCAAGATATGCCAGTAAAAATAACGGCAAAAATAGGCCCAAATATTCCCATCAGAACTTTGTAAAAAAATAGTTGTTCCTCTAAATTTTGTTCAAACGTAAGCGCAGTCTCCGCAGATTCTGATCTTTCAACAAGCCCATAAGGATCCAGAATCTTTTGAGCCATAGAGTCGGGGTGATAACTTGAATATCCAAGCCAATAGGCGTAAGTTTGGCCAACTGCTACCCAAAGGAAAACTATCAATAAAACAATTAAAAAATTTTTCATTTTTTTCTCCCTTTTCTTTTAAAGAACCATAATACTATTAAAATAACAAAATTCTGTTGTTTCGTCAACCCCCTGCCACTTACTCTCAATCGTGCAGGTCGGACCTGCTTGGGTTACCACCAGATAGATTTTTTTAAAATTTTCCAGCTAAAGCCAAAAATAGGGTTGACGATATATTTTAATAAAGGATGGGTGAAGCCGGCAAAATCAAATTTTGATTCTAAATATTGAGATAACTCTTGATCTGTAATTTTTCTTGATTTTTGAATTCTTTTTCTTTTTCTTAAAGTTTTGGGCAAATAATATAAAACACTAAAATAACTTTTAATTTTTAAACTAAACCAACCCGTCATTAAACTGTAGAATAAGACTCCCATTTCCATAAATAACCAGGCTGGAAAAATTAAAATTAAAGTTTTAAATTTATAAAATTTTAACAGGGTTAATAAGCGGTTTCTTTCTGACCAATACCAGCGGTGTTTAGGAATCCCCTCTTGATATTTATGGTAAATAATAGCCTGAGGAACCAAGACAATGTCATAACCTAAAAACCTGGCCCGTAAACATAAATCTAAATCTTCGTGATACATAAATAAATCATGATCTAATAAACCAACTTCTTTTAAAGCCTGGACATTAATAAACATCGCCGCTCCAGAGGCGTAGGTGATGCTGGTTTTCAATTTTTGATTTTCAGTTATCAATTTCTTATAATCTCCTGAATAGCCAAAACCTAAAAAATGCATTTTATCGCCCGAAGTTTGAATTTGATTTTTTTCTGGCCAGCATAAAATCAAAGGTTGATAGGCAAAGATTTTTTTTCCTTTTCGGGCCGTATTAGCTAATTGTTCTAAACAATCCTGATCACAGATCGTATCCTGATTAAGTAGAAAAATAAAATCAGGGTTATTCTTTAAAGCAAAATCTATCCCCTGGTTATTAGATTGAGCAAAACCCTGATTTTTTTTATTTTTGATTAATTTAAAGTCAGGAAAATTTTCTGATATATAATCAACTGATTGATCAGTTGAAGCATTATCGACTATGATAATTTGATCCGGTTCTAAACTTTGTTTTTTTAAACTATTTAAACAATCCGGGAGATAATCCCGGCCGTTATAACAAACAATAATAATCGCGATTTTAGTTTTTGACATAATTTCTAAAAATTAGTCTTCCAAGGTCGATGTATCGC
>JACZVN010000084.1 GCA_022572625.1 Patescibacteria group bacterium
TCAATCTGGGTTCCGTCTTTTAAATAAGGCATATCTTCTTGGGGAACGATTCTAGAAACCACCCCCTTATTACCATGGCGACCGGACATTTTATCACCTATTTGAATTTTCCTCATATCAGCCACTAAAATTTGAATTGATTTAACTACTCCTGGTGCCAGCTTATCGCCTTTTTCCCTGGAAAATATTTTTATGCCAATCACTTTTCCGTGTTCCCCATGTTCTAGGTAAAGGGAAGAATCACGCACGTCCCTTGCTTTTTCACCAAAAATAGCCCGCAAAAGCTTTTCTTCGGCCGTTAATTCAGCCTCACCTTTGGGAGTAATTTTTCCCACTAAAATATCACCTGACTTAACTTCAGCGCCGATTCTGATAATTCCTTCTTCATCAAGATTTTTTAATTTTTCCTCACTGACGTTGGGAATATCGCAAGTGGTTGCTTCGGGCCCAAATTTTGTTTCCCTAATATCAATTTTATGTTCATCAATATGGATTGAAGTAAAACGGTCATCATGAACCAATTTTGATGATATTAAAATAGCATCTTCATAATTACCGCCTTCAAAAACCATAAAAGCGACTAAAATATTTTGGCCTAATGCCAGTTCCCCATTATCAACAGATGATCCTTCCGCTAAAACATCGCCGGCTTTAACTTTTTGATTTTTAACCACCGCCGGACCTTGGGTAATACAGGTATCAAAATTTGAACGTTGATATTTATCAAAATAATAAGTCTTACTGCGGCCAGAATTAAAAGCCAAAGTAATATGTTTAGCATCGACTTCAGCCACTCGGCCGGCTTGTTCGGCTAAAATTAAATGACCGGAATCCCTAACAATTCTACCTTCAATGCCCGTCCCAACAATCGGAGATTGTGGTTTAATAAGAGGAACTGCCTGCCGTTGCATATTAGTTCCCATTAAAGCCCTTACTCCGTCATCATGTTCTAAAAACGGAATCAATGAAGTAGCAACACTAATTATTTGATTGTGGGCGACATCAATATATTCTATTTCTTTAACCTGGCAAAAACCTGGTCGGCCATGAATCCGAGCCTCTACTTTTTGATCAATAATTTTTCCAGTTTTATCCACCTTAACTGAAAAAGGAGCTAAAATACTTTGTTCTTCTTCGCTAGCGTTAAGATAGACAATTTTATTGGTTAATTTACCTTTAACTACTTTTCGATATGGGGTTTCAATAAATCCATAGTCATTAACCCTGGCAAAACAGGCAAGATGATTAACTAATCCAACATTTGGACCTTCAGGGGTGGCAATGGGACAAATTTTACCATAATAGGTTCGATGAACATCACGAACCTCAAAACCAGCTCGTTCACGCGATAATCCACCTGGACCGACAACGGTTAATCTTCTTTTGTGTTCAAGTTCTGAAAGTACATTGGTTTGATCCATAAACTGCGATAATTGAGAGGACATAAAAAATTCCTTAATTACTCCAGCAATCGGCCTGACATTAATTAATTGCCCAGGAGTTAAATTTTTGGTTTCAACAATACTCATTCGATCGATAATAATACGCTGAAGACGAAGCATACCAACGCGCATTCTATTTTGGGCTAATTCACCCACACCCCTAATTCTTCGATTAGCTAAATGATCAATATCATCTGGTGCTTCTTGGGAAATATTAAGTCTAACTAACTCACTAATTACGGCCACTAAATCTTCTGCTCTTAATATTCGACTATCTATTTTTTGATCAAGGGATAAGCGTTGATTGAATTTATATCGCCCCACTTTACTTAAATCATAGCGATTGTGGCGGAAAAACATGGCGTAAATCAATGATTTAGCATTATCAACTGTGGCCAAATCACCCGGTCTAATTTTTCGATAAACTTCAATTAAACCCTCTTCTTTTGAGGAAGAGGGATCTTTTTCAATGGTTGCTTTAATATAGTCAAGGCCAGCGCCAATTTTACATTTTTTAAATATATTTAAAATTTCTTCATCAGTGCTAATGCCAAAGGTCCGCAAAAGAGCCGTCGCTGGAGTTTTTCTTTGGCGGTCAATTCTGACCCAAATAACATTACGGGTGTCAGTTTCAAATTCAAGCCAGGCCCCGCGATCAGGGATAATTTTAACTCCATAAAAAAATTTGCCTTTAATATTTTCACCGGAAAAAAATGCGCCGGGCGATCTAACTAATTGCTGAACCACTACTCTTTCAATGCCATTAATAATAAAAGTACCGCGATCGGTCATCAGCGGTATATCACTAAAATAAACTTCTTGATTTAATTTTTTGCCACTTTGTTTATTAATTAAACGCACCTTAACGGTTAAAGGTGCTTCATAAGTCAGGTTTCGATTTTTACTGGTAAGTTCGTCAAACTTTGGCGCGCCCAAAGAACAATCTAAGAAATGTAATTCAAAATTTCGCCCAACTGAATCCTTAATGGGCGAAAATTCTTGAACTAATTCTTTAATACCTTTTTTAATAAACCAATCATATGAAATCTTCTGAATTTCTATTAAATCAGGCAAGTCTAAATTAAAGAATGAGTGAGAAAAAAATATCCTATCCTTAGACATAGATTTTTATGCTTTAATTTATATAGACACAAAAATCCCCTTCGAAAAAATCTGATAGGGATTTAAAAATTTTAAATTTTGTCTAAAGCTAACAAGTTGACAAAATTAATATAACTATTTATTAAATTCTACTTTATAATAACAAATATTTTAAAAAAGTCAATGGTTATTTTTAGGCTTGGTTAAGCCAAAATATAAGTTTTCCACAACTTATCCACCATCAAATCAATAAAAAGTTGACAATTTTGTTAATTTAATAACTCTTGAATTACCTTTTTGTCATTCCAAGAAATCTTTTTTCCTTTTGGACCCATGATACATTGTTCAGAACCCTTGCCGGTGATAATTATTAAATCATCTGTGTGAGCCAAGTCTAAAGCTTTTTTAATTGCCTGGCGCCGATCAATAATTTTAAAAAGTTTTTGCTGATTAAATAATGCCTGTCTATTTTTAATTCCGGCAACCACCTCATTAATAATTTGTTCTGGATCTTCATCATAAGGATCTTCATTAGTAATAATTATATAATCTCCATATTTTTCAGCAATACGGCCAAGCATTGGCCTTTTCCATTTATCCCTTCCCCCGCCGGCCGCTCCTAAAATACAAATCATTTTAGTTAAATCGCCTTTTGTCTTTTTTAAAGTTTGATAAACTTTTTCTAAACTGTCAGGCGTATGAGCATAATCCACCACCACGGTTGGTTTTTCCGCCACCACCTCCATCCGGCCAGCGATGATACTTACTTTTTGTAAAGCAATTTTACAAACCCCTAAATCTAAACGTTGGGACAAAGCAACGCTAATAGCGCTTAAAGCATTATCAATATTAACTACTCCTAATAAATTAAGTTTAAATCTTATATTATTAAT
>JACZVN010000085.1 GCA_022572625.1 Patescibacteria group bacterium
ATTCGTATCGCTAGACGAACCGCATAGGTGAAAAAAAAGCCAGCCGCTATAAAAAATGCAATGAATAGTAAATTATTGAAATTCAATCCGGCCGTGATCGCTAAATCATATAAATCACTCAGGAATAAATTAAGGAACATTATTCCGAGAAAAATCGCCCCTAAGACATTAATCAAAAGACGAATCAGCTTGAAAACTATCCCTTGGCCAAAAAGTCTTTCAGCCAATGTCTTGGCCACGTGTCCACCATCAAGGGGCATAAAAGGCAAAATATTTAAAGAAGCCAAAAGAGTAGAAACAAAGCAAATCAACCCAGTATAGGACCAAAAACCCAAATGAATATTAGCGCCCAAATTAATTAGGCCAGCAATGCCTCCCTGGGGAATAGGGGTTAAAGTAATTATCGGTAAAATCAACCGCCAAAAAGTCATTAAAACTTTAATCCAAGTGGAAAAAAAGACGATAAAAATTTCTTCAATCGCATAAAACGGGGCCAGATACCAAGCTACTCCTTGAATAAAATTAACTTCCAATGGTCCAAATTGAACCAGAACTTCAGGCGGGGCAAAAAGGTACATTACGGTCCGGATCAGTATGGCTAAAATAAGATTAAAACTAATACCGCCGATCATAATAAATATTGTCTGCAACCAAGAAACATCTTCAATATGCTTTCCCTGACTCACATTCTGGGATACGATTCTGCTTTTTAATTTAACATAACCGCCCAAAGGAATATAACGAAAATAAATTGGAAAATTTTTAGTTCGCCAAAGCACAAACCCTGGACCAAAACCAATGGAAAATTCTTCCACTCCTACTCCGTAATGCCGTGCCACTAAAAGATGTCCTAACTCATGAATCGCCACCAAAATAATAATCATTAAAAGACCAGCTAGAATTGTTACTAACATTTCTTACCTCCATAATTGTAAAGAACTTTTCTATATATTTAGCTTAAAATAAATAGGCTATTTTGTCAATAACCAGTTCTTGACATTTAAAAAGCGATTAACTATAATGTAAGTATTGCACCTTAAAAAAAATAAACCTTAACCAAAAGGAGGTTAATGGTGAAATTAACTTCAGCAATCCCTTTGATTATTTTTCTGGCTTTTATTTCAATTAACTTTAATTGTCTAAACCGCTCGCTGCCGAAAAATCCATACCCCTTTTCCGTGGTCATTATTATTGAAGAAAATAATATACCACACGGTCAAGCCAGTGGATTTATCTATAATAATGAAAAAGGACTGATCGCGACCGCCGGCCATGTTATTGAAGAGGGCAAAAAACCAGGCCACTCATTCAAAGTTTTAATTGATGATCATCAATATGAAGCCTTAGCCCTTTGGAAACATCAAACAGCTGAAATTGGTCTTTTACAAATAAAAAAATTAGAAACCACATTTTTTAATAATTCACTACCTCAAACCCTATTTTCCACCACCCTGCCAGCGGTGGGAGACTCTCTTACCCTGATTGGCTTTAAACCTATCGATCTAGAAAGCAACTATTGTCTGCCTCAAAAGGTATATGCGTACCAAATTTGTCAGCAGGAAATACCCCTGGTGATTGAATTGGTTGACGCCCGGTCTAGGGATATTTCCCTACCCATGGCAATCGAAGAAATGCAAGAATTAATAAGGCTAAAAAAAGAAAATCCTGACCTGAATTACGAAGATATATTTTATACCAAACATTTAGTGGCTAATCCAGTTAATCGAGATTTTGGCGCCAAAAATGGCGGATTAAGCGGCGGTGTTTTAATTGACCGCCAAGGTTTAGCCCGAGCGATTTTCTGGGGTGATAATGGCAAACGATACGGCTTTGTGTCTTTAAGGGAAATCCCTCAAAAATATCAACCACAAAATTAAAAGCGACTGTTGCTTAAATAACAGCCGCTTTTTAATTAAACTAAAATGTTTTAACGACAAAACTTAAATCAAGGGCAAATCTTTAAGTTCACTATGCCATTGGCAATAGGGGCAATCATCCGAAGGCTGGGGCATTTTACCCTCTAAAACTTCAATCGCCTCGGCCAACCGAGGTAAAACAGATTGAGGATTAGTTTTAATTTTTTCTATATGAATAATCATTGGTACCCCCTGATCAAGATTTTGAATATCGCCCGGATAAAAATAAATTAGATAGCCGTTTTCGGCAATCGATTTTCTTTTAGCTTTTAATAAAAAAGTATATTCGTCTAATTGACGTTGATAGGCCGGAAATATTTCATCTCTTTTTCTGGGATCGGAACTGGAAGTTTTAAAATCGATCACCGCGTGATTTCCTTCCGGGCTAACCAAGCAATCATCCAGCTTACCAAAAAAACCATACTTTTGATTAATCGGATAAAAATAGGTTTCTTGAAAAGGATCCTGCAGCCGTCCTTTTAACTGATCTTTGATGATCGGAGGCAACTCTCCTTTAATTCGATAACCGTTAAAATAATCTTTAATAATCTTATCAAACCTAATCGGCAGCCGAGAGACAATGCCCTGGGGCTGGTAAATCTTGTATGTATATCTCAGCCAAAAACATCTTGGGCAGCGATATAAAACATCAACCCCCGAATGAGATAACCAAATCTTTTTTCCTGATCTTTGTAACTTCATTATTAATTATTATAACTAATTTTTTCAAATAAAAAAGCCTGATTTCATTATTTTGAAAATCAGGCTATTTTTTTAAAAATCGAGCAGTCGAAGAAACCGGTAATCTCCCCCGATATTCAGGGTCAAAACTAACTTTACTGGCATAGATGCCAACCGGATCAACATAAAAAAACCAACTTCGATTATAACTTCTGATCGCATAACTATTTTTCACCCAGTCATCTTTTTTCCAGCCATGTTTGGCCAGATAATTAGCAACACTGTGATGGGCATCGGCCCAGTTGAAAAGATCAATTTTCCCATCATTATTTCCATCAACCGCGTAAGCTTGGTAACTGGAAGGTAGAAATTGGGAATAACCAAAGGCGCCGGCCGAAGATCCATAAGTAAAAGGATTCCAACCTTTTTCCTTGCAAAGAACCAACCAAACAATCAGCTCTCGCCGGGCCCAGTCTTGCTTATCCTCTTTCCAATGAAGTAAAAAAATAGTGTTAAAAACATTAAAAATTCGATAACTACCGCCGGTATTTTTACCAAAATTAGTTTCTATTCTGAAAATAGAGGTAAGAATCTCTGGTTCAGGTCCGTAAATAGTTTCGACGCTCTGCTGAAGACTGTCATGCTCAGTTAAAAAATCTCTACCGTTTTGGATAGAACTTTTGTTTAAAAGAAACTCGGTATAGTCTTTTTTTTCAGGTTTTTCTGCTTCTGGTTTAGGTTTTTTAAAAAGCGCTGGATAATATTCAACCCGCGAATTATAAAAAATCTTATTTAACTCACATCGGGTAAAACCTTTTTCTTCA
>JACZVN010000086.1 GCA_022572625.1 Patescibacteria group bacterium
GGTTATATCTACGGTGTAGTATAAATGATAACCTTCCATTTCTAAAGAGTTGATTTTTATTAAGAAGAGTGATACAGGTACTCTATAACGTCCGTAGCGACGATTACAAGCAATAAATAACCTATCCAGAAGGATTTGTCTTCCAATCTGCGTATTAATCCAGAGTTCATTTTTCTTTAGATTTTATTAATCTTTTTGAGTTGCAATCGATCATCACCCTGTCCATAAAGCCAAATATCATCGCGAAGTTCAGCTAATCGTTCGGCTATGATTTGACCAATATCTTTATCATAGGCCGGGGCAGTAATTAAATATATCTTTACGTTATCAATTTGGGGTATTTTTTCGGCTAATTCATGAGAAGTCTTTTCTAAGAATTTAATGGTCGCTTCCGCTTTTTTCTGTCCTATAGTAGGCTTTTCTCCTCTTAAATGATCATGGGAGATTTGCTGATGTATTTCTTTAAGCTTCTGATAAAGTGACTTACCATCCACTAATCCACCGACTAAAACAATAAAATCAACCTGTTCCTGTTTAAATTTATCAGCGGCTAAATGCCATAGACCCTCACGGTATCCAGGACTGCCATAATGAAGACCAGACATTAATCCTACCTTAGTTATATGTCTGAGAGATTTTTTATCCTGATTCATGTTCTTACCTCCTTTTTGTAAAGAACTTTATAATTAAATTATAGAGTATATAGGTAAAATTGTCAAGCAAACATCCCTTATCTATTAAATAGATAAGGGATTTAGTGATTTAATAAGATAATAATAATTTATATCCTAAATATATTTTTTTAAAAAAGAAATAGCTTGTTTTTTATTTTTTATTTTTTTATTTAACTGTTCTTCTCTTAATAAATTTAAAAGTTCGCCTATTTTTGAGCCAGATTCAAGATTAAATTCTTTTATAATTTCGTGACCATTCAGAAGTGATTTAGGCAGTTCTTTTTTATTCTTACTTAATTCCTTTAATTCTTTTATTCGCTTAATCATTTGATGAAATTGAGTAAAATTAGACTGACCATTGGGCGGGATGGTGGCTGAAATATCAGCAAAAGATAATTTAAGTAAATCTTTACCGGACATATTAGGATTAAAAAAATATTTTTCAATGGTTGACGGTCTCATTTTAGATATATTACCTCGAACTAAAATCATGTGCTGATCAACTAACCAGGCTACCTGATCAATATTAATGCCTAAACCTTCTGGACTTGATAATTTTAAACGCTGACAAATTCTTTTTGCTATTTTTGCTCCAGTCCGATCATGTTTGTTGAATCGAATACGATCAGTACCATCACGCTCTGGAGTCTGTAAAGTAGGTGGTTTGCCTAAATCATGAAATAGGGTGGCTAAAATTAATTCCATTGATAAGGGCTCGTCTCTAAATTGCTTTTTAAATTCAGGTGAGTTTAGCTTTTCTAAAGCTAAACGAGTATGAACTAAAACATCGCCTTCAGCATGAAAATTTTCTGGCTGGGGACAATCCTTCATTTTTAAAATTTCAGGCATTAATTCTTTAAAAGCCCCGCTTTGATAATATAAATCAAAAGCACGGACTGGATTAGCTTTAAAAGATTTTAAAAACTCCTTGGCAATTACTTCGTGCGGCACCACTCTTCTTTCTAAAACTTCTTGTTCAACCACTCGACCATGGGTCACTGATTCAACCTTACGACTAATTTCATTAAGTCCTTTAATATGATTTTTAATCGCCTGCCAAGTATTTTTTTCAATATCAAAATCCAATTGACAGGCAAATCTAATTGCCCTTAACATCCGAGAATAATCTTCTTGAATTCGCTCATTAGGTTCACCCACTGAACGAATTAATTTATTTTCTAAATCCAGACGGCCATTAAAAGGATCAACTACCTGCCAATTTGATTTTGCTTCATTTAATTTTACGGCAATGGAATTAATAGTAAAATCACGTCGTCCTAAATCCTCTTTAATTTTTAAACTAGGATCACTTTGAATTTCCACGTCCCGATATCCACCTGTTCCTAAAGCAAAATCCTTTCGCGGCAGAGCAATATCAACTTGATTATTCTGATGGTCGCCAGACGGAATAAATTTAAAAACACCAAATGTTTGACCAACTAAATTCACTTTTCCTTGTTGATCTAAAAATTCTTCTAAATTTTTAGCTGGAATATTTCGAATAACAAAATCATAATCTTTGGTTGATCGGGATAAAAATATATCTCTGACTGCTCCGCCAACTAAATAAATTTCTGACTGAGGAAATTTTTTGCTAATCTTCTTAAAAACAGCTAAATTATTTTTAAATTCTTTAGACTCTAAATATTGAGCCATATTTCCTAATATATTAGATTTAGATTCTTTTTTTTCGGAAAACATCATAATTTTAAAATTTAGAAACTTTTTGTTTTTTTTGCATAGCAATCCATAATCAAATTGCTAATCCTCTCTACTATTTCTTGATGCCATTCGGGAAATTTCTGATACATTCCAGCGATAAAAACTTCTGTTCTTTTTAAGAATTCTCCTTGCATATTTTTTTCACACCTTTTATCTTGATATAATTTCAAATCATTTTCCAATTGTAATAACGCTTTGATAAAAACTTCTGGATGAAAATTAGCTCGAGCCAAATTAAGGACCGCCCTAGGGCCATCTTCTTCAAAGGCATTAAATAACCACTCACTATTATTAAGGAGGGCGGTTTCATAAATTTTTTCATTTCTTGAATTTTTAGCTTTGGCAAAAAATTCTATGGTATTTATTTCTCGATTCATATTATCAATTATTTAATTTATGATGCCAAAAAATATCTGTTATTTGACGATAAGTTTTACTTGATCGCAAACCAAATGTCCAATGATGGAGGATTGGGGTGCGTTTTTTAAAACTATTACTAATGACCCGTTGGTAACTAACATAAAAACCAATATGTTTATGCACTTGACCATCGGACCCAATTTTTTCTTGCCAAACAATCACCGCCCCTTTTTTAGGCTTTTTAATTTTAGTCCAGCCCGATTTTTGCATATCTTTGATTGTGCTTTTAACGGTTAGATGAGACTGTTTAATTAAATCAAAATTATGCAAAATAAAAGAAACAAAAAAGGCGCAAGAAAGCCGCCCATTTTTTACTGCATTTACTCTTTTATCATTTTTATATACGTAAAAATGACGAAAAAGACGATTTGAAAAACATTCACAAAAAGAAAGGAAAAGGAAGGACATCCCAGATTGATTGGTAGATTAAATTTTACATGACATGATAATATCGAATCCAGCCCGTAGAATTACCCTGCTCATGGTTTTGACCATGATACTGTCAGACCGTTTATGGGCAATTTCCGCGGAGGCTCAACTTTCCACCGACAATGTGGATATGGGCGAAACTTTCACCCTTATAGTCCGCG
>JACZVN010000087.1 GCA_022572625.1 Patescibacteria group bacterium
AACCGATCAATTACCTGCTTGGATAAATTTAGGTATACAAAATATGACAATTAAAATTTTAGCTGAAGCAAAAGTAGAAGATTTATCTAGGGAATTTGAAACCGAATTAATTCTTGCTTTTTATAGTCGATAAATTTAAAATTAATATTTAATCTAAAATTTTATGGAAAATATTTTTTTGCCAACAAAAGTTGAATATCATCCAGATACCCAAAATAAAAATAAGGGACAAGTGATTATTGAGCCTTGTTATCCTGGTTTTGGTACTACCTGGAGTAATGTTTTACGTCGGGTTTTATTAACTTCTTTAGAAGGCGCAGCGGTGACAGCTGTAAAAATAAAAGGAGTCAGATATGAATTTTCGGCCATTGATCATATTCAGGAAGATGTTTTAGAAATTATTTTAAATCTTAAAACTCTTCGTCTTAGAATTCATAAAAGTATATTAGATGAACCAATTAAATTGACGCTTAAAGCGAGCGGGGAAAGAAAAGTTAAAGCAGGTGATATTGATAAGTCAGCCGACGTAGAT
Organism: Patescibacteria group bacterium; assembly: GCA_022572625.1. Taxonomy (GTDB): domain Bacteria; phylum Patescibacteriota; class Patescibacteriia; order UBA2591; family UBA6264; genus JACZVN01. Next base: position 533 of record JACZVN010000087.1, read on the forward strand.
ATTGTTAACCCTGAATTGTTAATTGCAACTCTCACTGATAAAAAAGCTAGCTTAGAAATGGAAATTTTTGTGGAAAAAGGATATGGATGGGTGCCTTCGGAAGAAAAATCTAGGGACGGCTTGGATATTGGCACAATTATTATTGATTCAATTTTTAGTCCAGTGATAAAAGTGGCGGTTGATATTGAAAATGTTAGAGTCGGCAAGAGAACTGATTATGATAAACTTATTTTAACGATTGAGACGGATGGGACCATTTCACCCTTGGAAGCATTTTTATCTTCCGCTAAGCTATTAACTGAACAATTTGAATTTTTTGTCTCCACTGTTGGAAAAGTATTAGAGAAAAAATCCAGAAAAAAGAAAACAGTCACTAAAAAAAAGCCGATAGTCAAGAATAAAATTAATACTAAAAAGGTTTTAGTTAAGAAAGTTAATGAGGAAAAAGTGACTGCTAAAAAAGTAGCTAAAACTAATACTAAAAAAGTGGCTAAGAAGAAAAAATAATGCGTCATAAGAAAAAAGGTAAAAAATTAGGCCGGTTAATTGGACCACGTAAAGCTTTATTCCGTGGTTTAAGTTTAAGTTTAATTTTGCATGAAAAAATAACGACGACTGAAGCAAAGGCTAAAGCGGTTAAGCCGATTATTGAACGTTTAATTTCTCGCGCTCGAGAAAATAATTTAAATAATTACCGTATAATTAATGCTTTTTTACAAAATCGTGAAGCGACCAAAAAAATGTTAGAAGAAATTGGACCTCGGTATAAAGAAAGGCCGGGCGGGTATCTCAGGATTATTAAAATTGGACTGCGTCGAGGAGATGCGGCTAAGATGGTCATTTTAGAATTAGTTTAATTTTTTTTGACGGCCATTATAAATTATAAATTAGATCAAGATGAAAAAAATTGAAAGAAAAATTTACACCATTGATGCTACTGATCAAGTACTGGGACGCTTAGCTAGTAAAATTTCTTTAATTTTAACTGGTAAAAATAGGCCTGATTATATTCCTAATATTGATGTTGGAGGTATTGTTTTAATTAAAAATGTTAAAAAAATAAAGATTACCGGAGACAAGCTAAATCAAAAGTTATATTACCATCACAGCGGTTATCCTGGCGGTTTAAAAACTAAAAAAATGATTGAAATATTTGATAAAGATCCGGCTGAAGTTATGCGTCGGGCGGTCTATAATATGTTACCTAAAAATAAATTAAGAAAACCAAGATTTAAACGTTTAAGATTTATTTAAATTTTAATTAGTATATATTTTTATTTTTTTAAATTATAAAACTCCTCCTTATTAGGAGGTTGTTTTAATAAGATAATTTTGATAAAATTAATTTAATTATGGCCTTATTAGAAATAAAAAAATATCCTGATCCGATCTTAAATAAAAAGTGCCGGAAACTAGAAGATTTTAATAAGTTGGAGAAATTATTCCAGGATATGACCGAAACCATGTATCATAATGAGGGGGTAGGTTTAGCTGCTACTCAAGTTGGTATTGATAAGCGTATTTTTGTTATTGATATTGGAGAGGGTCCTTTATATTTAGCTAATCCTCGAATTATTAAAAAATCAAATCAACAGGTTAGTAATGAAGAAGGGTGCCTAAGTTTGCCTGGAATAAACCTTAATATAAAAAGAGCAAAATGGATTGAGCTGGAAGCTTACTCATTAAATGAGAATCAACCAGTTAAAATAAAGGCCGATGATCTTTTAGCAAGGGTTTTTCAGCATGAAATTGATCATCTCAATGGTATTTTAATTATTGATCGAGTGTCTTTTTGGCAAAAACTAAGAGTTTTAATAAAATTAAAAAGGCGGGAGTAGTTCAGTGGTAGAATGTCTGCTTCCCAAGCAGAAGATCGCGGGTTCGATCCCCGTCTCCCGCTCTTGAGCCAGCGTAGCTCAGTTGGTAGAGCGCCGCTCTCGTAAAGCGGAGGTCCTGAGTTCGACTCTCAGCGCTGGCTTATCCATTATTTATTAAAAAATTATGATTAAAATTGTTAACGTCAGTAAATTTTATCCGCCCAATACTAATGCTTTATGCCAGGTTTCTTTACATATTAAACCTGGAGAATTTGTTTCTATTGTTGGCCAATCAGGAGCTGGTAAAAGCACTATTATTAGATTATTAACGGCCGAAGAAGCAGTAGATGAAGGTAAAATTATTGTTGGGGGTTGGGATATTACTGATATTAAACCGGCAGAGATTCCGGCGCTTCGCCGTCAAATAGGAGTTGTTTTCCAAGATTTTAAATTATTAGAAAAAAAGACCGTGGCCGAAAATATTTCTTTTGCTTTAGAGGTGGTGGGCACTCCTCATAAACAAATATCTCCCATTGTTCATCAGGTTTTAAAAATTGTTGGTTTGAGCAATAAAATTGATTGTTTTCCGCGACAACTTTCAGCTGGAGAGGCACAAAGGGTAGTGGTGGCCCGAGCTTTAGTCCACCGGCCTAGACTACTTTTAGCTGATGAACCGACCGGTAATCTTGATCCAATTACCACCCGCGATATTGTTGAATTATTGGCTAAAATTAATGAATTGGGTACGACGGTTTTATTAGTTACTCATAATCGAGAAATAGTAAATTTTTTGAAAAAAAGAGTTATCACCCTTAATAAGGGATTTGTGATTGGTGATCAAATTGATAAAGGGAGATATGTAATATAAATTTACTTATTTTAAATTGTCAATTTATTTTAAAGTGTTATACTATTATTAAATTAAGATCTTAAATTAATTTGTATATGGCTAAAGAAAAACAAATCGGTACCATCACTCATTTTTTTGCTAAAATTGGTGTCGGTGTATTAGAATTAAAAGCAAAATTAAAAGTTGG
>JACZVN010000088.1 GCA_022572625.1 Patescibacteria group bacterium
GGGGGTGAGTCCCTCTTGATGGTTACAGGTTAGGAAACGGGTATACGAGGGGCAAGAAGAGAATGTCATCTACGGGCGTATAATACGGCCAATTTGTCATGACCTGGGGGGATTGCGTTGCTCCCGTTCAATAATTGGGTCACTGAACTCCCGCAAATGCTGACCCGTCAAGAGCCTGAAAATCAGTACCTCGATTACAAGTCAAAAGATTATTCTTGGCTGACATTAATTCTCAATCAATTCAATTAATTGGCATGTTATTTATTATTATTGTTTTTTATTTTACTTACCAATCTAGCCAAGAGTTTAATTTTGCCGCTTTCGCGGTTATAATTTATATTGTTCAAAAAATATTTGTTTATATTCAATCTGGACAAAATAAATTACACAATATAAACGCTGCAGTCCCCTATTTACAAAATGTTTTAAGATACCAAGATGAAATTGAAAAACATATAGAAAAGAATGAAGGCGGTAAACAATTTTCCTTCAAAAATAATATTCGATTTAGTTGCCAAGCGATAATCTGGATGGCCCAGGATAATATTGGCCAAAGTAGATTTACCCGATCCGTTTGGTCCAAATAAGACATAAATTTTATTTTTTTCAAATCGTAAATTTATATTATCCAGGATAACCTTTTTTTTTATTTTAACCGTTATATTTTTAAGGATTAGCATATTTTAAGTAATAAAAAATGTATCAAGAAAATTAATATTTATCAGTCACTTGAAGTTTGATAATTTTATTAAACTTCTTTTCGTTGCCCCTCTTTATTATATTCGTATAATTTACCATCTACTTCATCAAGGGTCGAGGGATGTGAACCATCACAAAAGGGTTGTTTTTTAGACAAACCACACATACATATCCAAACAGATTCTTTACTAGGTTTTATTTCATATGGTCCCTTGGCAGATTTAATTACTCTTCTCGCCATATTTTTATTTTATTTTTTTACTATTTTAATAACTTGAACTGGACAAGAATCCGCTGACTGTTCTAAACTTTTTAAAACCTCTTTATTAGCTTCAACTGTTAATTCATAGTCGCCAGTTTTAGGGTTTTGTTTAGATCCTAAAAGGTCAGCTTTACCGTCATTGTTCATCTGCCAAAATTTAGGACAGACAATACAGCAAGATCCAGCTCCGATGCAATTTTTTCTATTATAAACGACTTTAATTTTAGGCATAGTTTTAAAAAATAGATTGACAAATTTAATTTGTTTATCTTATAATAAGATAAAGTCGTTATTATAATATATTTTATTTATTATATTAAGAATGTCAAGTCTAGCTTGACTAAAAAGTCATGTTTTTTTAAACTTAAGAAGTTAATTAAAAATAGATCAAATAATTATTTGATGATAAATATTAATTAAAATTATATAAATATGTCAGAAGAAAAAAATCAAAAATCGTCAAAGTCTAATTTTTTAGGTATTTCTATTATTTTAGCCAGTTTAATTCTTGGCGGTTCTATTATTTATGCTTCTCGTTCTTTGGACCAGTTTATTAATACTGATTTAATTACGAATCAAAAAGACTCAAAAACAGAAGAAGCTAATGGACTAGAGGTGACTAGCTTAAGTCATTTAAAAGGCAATCCCGATGCTCCCATTACTATTGTAGAATTTTCTGATTTTCAATGTCCCTTTTGTCAGCGTTACCATCCAATTATTGCTCAGCTTATTAGTGATTATCCTAATCAAGTACGCTGGATGTATAAACATTTTCCCTTGGATTCTATTCATCCTCAAGCTAGATTAGCAGCTGAAGCTTCAGAATGCGCGGCTGAACAAGATAAATTTTGGGAATTTGCTGATCAGCTGTTTGAAAGTCAAGCTATTTTGAGTTCAGATTTATATCAGCAGTTAGCTATTGACTTAGAACTTAATCGTGAACAATTTCAGAATTGTTTTGATAATAGAAAATATCAAGATAAGGTAGAAGCAGATTACCAAGCAGGGATAAAATTGGGCGTCCGAGGTACACCAGCCAGTTTTATCAACGGTGAATCTTTGGTTGGAGCAGTCCCTTATAATACATTAAAGTCAGCGGTTGAACGGGCCCGAGGTAATCAATAAATAATGAAAAAAATATTTTTTTTATTATTAATTATTGTCCTTTTAGTTATTTTTGTTTTTGCCCGTTTTGGTCGGGATTTATTATTTAAAGATCAGGTTGAATTATCAGGAAAAGATATTTTATTCACTGCTCAAACCGGTTCTTTAGCTCCTGATTTTATTATTAAAGATGTGGGTGGAACTCAAGCGCCATTATCTTTCTTTTATACTAAAAAGCCGGTTTTATTAATTTTTTGGTCAACCTGGTGCCAATTTTGTGCCCAAGAATTGCCGGATTTGAATCTATTTAACCAAACATATCAAGATAAAGTTATTGTGATTGCCGTAGCGAGTGGCGAATCAAAGCAAATAATTGAAAAGTATATCCAGAAGAATAAAGTAAGTTTTTTAATATCATTGGATTTAGAAAGAACGGCCTGGAAAAAATATTTGGCCATCGGTACGCCTCACCATTTTTTAATTAATCAGGACGGAGAAATTTTAGATAATCGTCCTGGAAGACAAACAATTGATCAATTAGAAGCCATGCTTCGAAGAGTTTTAAGATAATTAAGTAACTTATTAATTTATTAATTAAAAATCTAAGTGATGGTCGGACTTAGAGATGTAATATAAACATATATTATTAATTAAAAATATAGATTTATGAAAAAAGCCAGTATTATTGTTATTATTTTAGTAGTTCTAGTCGGCGGGTATTTTATTTTTAGTGGTACCAGTGAAACTCCCCAGTTAGATACTTTACCAGTTTCCGAAGGAGAAGGATTAGATGTTACCGGGCCTTTAGGAGAAGTCGTTGAAGAAGAGGAATTGTCAGGTGAAGTAAGAGAAATAAGTATTTCCCTTAATGAATTTTCTCTCACTCCTTCTTCTATTCAGATTAAAGAGGGAGAAAATATTAGGTTAGTGGTTCAGAATATAGGACAATTTCCCCATGATTTAGTGATAGAAGGTTTAGCTCTTAATACACCGCTGCTTAGCCCTGGTGAAAGTGCAGTACTTGACTTCGGGGTTCCAGTAGCGGGAAGTTATACTTTTTATTGTTCAGTTGGTGATCATCAGGAAAGAGGGATGGAAGGAATATTACAAGTTTGGGTTAAATAACATAAAATTTTATTTTTTTGATAATCAGCCCCCTATTTTTCAGGGGGCTGATTTAATGTTTTAAATTATTCTTAATTTTGTTATAATTAAATAAAGATAATTAATTAAAAGTATAGACTGATGAA
>JACZVN010000089.1 GCA_022572625.1 Patescibacteria group bacterium
CACCCGCAGGCGGTTCTTTTGGAGGCTCAGGAATAGTAGGCAATATATTCACACCATCTACTGAAGGAACGTTTAGCGTATTCTATTTATACACTGATGGCAATGGATGTGCCGGGGCGCAAACCCAAACGGTTACCGTATCAGCTTGCACCGGAATAGATGAAAGAGAAACAACAGGCTGTACAATCTATCCAAACCCCTCTACTGGAATTATCAACATCCAATACACAAAAGAAGTAGAAATAATCAAGGAAATTAATTCTTTTTTTAAAAAGCCAGCCTTGGTTATTTATCCTATTATTCTATTGTCCGGCGTAAGTTTTTTCACTGGTATTTTTCAGTTAATGTTTTTCTTGATTTTTTTAAAAGAAAGTTATACTTTTGCCGGGGTTTTAATAATGAGAGTGATTATTATGGTTTCGGCCGCCCTGCCTATTCCGGCTAATTTAGGTATTTATGAAGGAGTAAGTGTTTTAGTGTTTAAAGGGTTTGGTTTAACCGCAGAAACAGGATTGAGTTTTACTTTAATTACTAGATTAATTGACTTTACGTTTGTCGCTTTGGGTATTTTTCTGATTATTTATTATGCGGCTGGTTATTTAATTAAATTTTTAAATAAAAATAATTATCTCAATTCTAAAAATTAAAATAGTATGACTGCTGAGCACATAAGAAAAGAATTTTTAGATTTTTTCAAAAAAAAGAAGCATGAGATTGTGGTTTCTGCTTCTTTGATTCCGGCTGACCCAACGGCTCTTTTTACATCGGCTGGTATGCAGCAGTTTATCCCTTATTTAAGCGGCGACGTTGAACCACCTTATCAGCGGGCTTGTTCAGTTCAGAAATGTTTTCGAACTTCTGACATTGATGAAGTGGGAGATGAGTTTCATCATACCTATTTTGAAATGTTGGGTAATTGGTCATTTGGTGATTATTTTAAAAAAGAAGCCATTGCCTGGAGTTTAGAATTATTAATTGATGTTTATAACCTACCTAAAGATAGACTATGGGTGACCGTATTTATCGGCGAAAAAGGCATTGCCAAGGATAAGGAAGCAATAGAAATCTGGCAGAAGAATGGCTTAATAAAAGAGCGGATTAAAGAATTTGGCATGAAAGCTAATTTTTGGGGCCCGGTTGGTTCAACTGGTCCTTGCGGACCCTGTAGTGAAATACATTATGACCAGGGTAAGAAATTTCAAAAAAAAGATTGCACCATAAATAATTGCGGGCCGAATTGCGGCTGTGGTCGATTTGTTGAGATTTGGAATTTAGTTTTTATGCAGTATGATAAGACTGGAGAAAACCAATATGAAAAATTACCGGCCAATAACGTGGATACGGGAGCGGGTTTAGAAAGATTAACCTCAATTATTCAGGGCAAGACTTCAAATTATGAAACCGACTTATTTCTAACCTTAATAGAAAAAATAAAAAGTCTGAGTGATGCTAAAGAAGCAGAAAAAAATATTAAAACGGTCAGAATTATTGCTGATCATATCAGGGGAGCTTGTTTTTTAATTGCGGACGGAGTTTTAACCGCCAAAGAAGATCGCGGTTATGTTTTACGTCGGATTATTAGGCGGGCGATGCGTTATGCCCGGATTTTAAACGCCTCGCCTGAACTTTTAGTTTCCCTGGCCGGAACAGTGGTTGATCATTATAAAAATATTTATCCTGAATTAGATCAGCAGCGAAACGATATCTTAACGGTGATTCAAAAAGAAGAGGAAAGATTTAGAAAAACTTTAAATGAAGGTTTAAAAAAATTCAAAAAATTAGTGCGTTTAACTATTGATAAAAAAGATAAAGAATTAGATTCTAAAATGGTTTTTCAGCTATATGATACTTATGGTTTTCCTTTAGAATTAACCAAAGAAATGGCGGAAGAGGAAAATTTAAAAGTTGATGAACAAGCTTTTGAAAAAGAATTTGCCCGCCATCGGGAAATATCTCGGGCCGGTGTAAAAAAGAAATTTGGCGGAGTAGGAGAGTGGAAAGAAAAAGTGGCCGCTCAACATAGCGCCACCCATCTAATGCATCAAGCTCTGAGAGAAGTTTTAGGTGAACATGTCCAGCAAGCCGGCTCTGATTTAACCCCGGAAAGATTAAGATTTGATTTTACTCATCCTGATAAATTAACTGAACAGGAAGTTAAAAAAGTGGAAACAATAGTTAATCGGCAGATTAAAAATGAATTGTCCGTGACGGTCAAGGAAATGCCCTATGAAGAAGCTATCGCGGCCGGGGCGTTGGCCTTTTTTAAAGAAAAATATCCCAAGGTAGTTAAGATGTATTCAATGGGGGATTATTCGCGGGAAGTTTGCGCTGGTCCGCACGTTAAAAATACTCGGGAAATTATAAATTTTAAAATTATTAAAGAACAGGCCAGCGGCGCCGGAGTGAGGAGAATAAAAGCCGTGGTGGGTAAATAAATTATGTATACGATAAAACTTGAACAATTTAACGGACCATTTGATTTATTGCTTGGCTTAATTGAAAAAGAAAAATTGGATATTACTGATATTTCTTTAGCCCAGGTGGTCGATGAATTTTTAAGTTACATTGATCAAGTTGAACGAGTTCGAACGCAAGAATTGGCTGATTTTTTAGAAATTGCCGCTAAATTGATTTTATTTAAATCAAAATTATTAATTTTAGATCCTAGTTTAGATGATGAAGAGGTTGATGATTTGGTCGGCCAATTAAAGATTTATCGGGAATTTGCTTTAATTAGTAAAAAGGTTTCTGATTTAGCCGCCCGTCCTTATTATTCTTTTGGTCGGGAAAAAATTCCGGTTAATATTTCGGCTAGTTTTTCTCAAGATTTGGATATCAAGCCAGAAACATTGGAGAAAAATTTTAATAATATTGTTTCAATTATTTTAAAACAAGTTAAATTGTCACAAAAAATAATTAAAAGAAAAATTATTTCCCTGAAGGATAAAATTAATGAGTTAATGGAATTAGTAAAAGAGCAGCAACAATTTATTTTAAATCATTTAATAAAACATAAAAATAAAATAGAGCAGGCCGTTATATTCTTAGCTTCTTTGGAACTGATGAAACAAAATAAAATAGAAATAGAACAAGAAGAATTATTTGGTGATATTATTATTAAGAGAAAATCAAATGAATCTAAAACTTAAATCAACAATTGAAAGCCTTCTTTTTATCACCCATCGGCCCTTAACTAAAAAAGAGCTGGCTAAATTTATTGAACAATCAATTCAAGAAATTGATCAAGCCCTGAAGGAATTGATAGAAGAATATAAAGATAAGGATAAAGGAATGCAAATTATCCAAAAT
>JACZVN010000090.1 GCA_022572625.1 Patescibacteria group bacterium
GAAAAAAACTAGCCGATAAATAATTAAAAATAATAAATACATTAGTTAAACAATAATTTCTTTCATTCGTATATGTTGAAAAAAAAATTATCAATCTATTATTTAGATAGGACTATTACTAAATATGACTCATTATATTTTTTTATAATTTATTTAATGAAAAAAAATAAAATATCAATTGGAAAAATTATTCTTCCGCTGATAAATCATATCATCTTTAAAAAACATCCCAAAATAATTAAAAGCATAATTCTATCAGCCATAAAAGCAAAAAATGAAACTGAAATGGATAAATTATGTTATGACTTTGCCTATAATCATCTTAAATGTAAACAAGAATGTATTAATCAAATAAATCAGGAAAAAAATGACGGCTATTTCCTTATTCTTCTAACCGCCGCCTTTGATTCATATGCTAATATTATTGGCAAAAAATTGGGATTTGATTTAATAATATCTATCGGGCAGGTAAACTTTGAAAACGACCATTTTATTTATATGGACAAAAGAAAAAAATTTAATAAAGGTGAAGGAAAATTAAATTTACTGGTTGAAGAAATTGATTTAAATGATTTTGATTTATCTAAATCAAAAGGTTACGGCAATAAAGATGATTCACCATGGCTTAATATATTAGGATATAAAAAAATATACTAATGCTATATTTAACAATTTTAATTTCATTTATTTTTAGTACTATTGCAATACCTGTCTTGCGAAAATTTGGTACTAAAAAACATTTCTGCGATGAACCCGCCGGAGATAAACTGAAAATTCATAAAAAACCAATCCCTTATTTAGGTGGGATTGGCATTTTTTTTGGATTTATTTTGAGATTGATCTTTGCCCGTTTATTTCATCAAATATCTGGATTACAAGCAACCGGTATTATAATTGGAAGTATTGTTATTTTATTTTTAGGATTTTGGGATGATTTAAAATGGAAACAATTTGGAAATCCTATTCTCAAACTCTTTTATCAATTTTTGGCCGGAAGCCTTATTGTTCTTATTCTAATCAAAATTGGCGTTAACTTTAATTTCTCTATCAATATTTTAATCGCGACAGTCATTGCCGGATTTTATATTATTGGCGCTATGAATACTATTAATATGCAAGACGGTATGGATGGCTTGGCCGGCGGAATTATTGCCATTTCCCTGATTGGATTTATCTATCTATCTATTATTCAAGAAAATGTATTTGCCCTAATTGTATCACTCAGTCTATTGGGCGGAATTTTAGGATTTTTAATATATAATTGGCATCCAGCTTCTATTTTTATGGGTGACAATGGTAGCCATTTTTTAGGATTTTTAATCGCGGTTTTAGCGATTATGTTTACTGGACACCCTTTATATAATTTAAAACAATTTATTGGACCAATTTTAATCATTGGTTTACCAATTTTTGATACTGCTTTAGCAATTATTAGAAGATTACTGAAAAAGACATCCCCTTTTCAAGGAGATCGCGATCATTTGTATGATAAACTTAACCAAAAAGGCCTATCTACTAAAAAAACTGTCTTGATTTATTACGCTGTTCAAATTATAATAGTAACAGGAGGAATAATAATTTATTCTTTATGATGAATATACCATTATCAAGTGCCGATATTACTGAAAAAGAATATAAGGCGGTTTTGGCTGTTTTAAAAACTAAACGAATCGCCCTGGGACCAAAGTTAAAAGAATTTGAAAAAGAATTTGCCCGATATATTGGCACCAAGTACGCGATCGCGGTCAATGCTGGCACCAGCGGACTTCATTTAGTCGTCCGTTCTTTAGGAATTAAAAAAGGCGATGAAGTAATCACTACTCCATTTAGCTTTATTGCTTCAGCAAATTGTATCTTATTTGAACAAGCCAAACCTGTTTTTGTCGATATCGATCCTCAGACCCTAAATATGGATCCGGCTAAAATAGAAAAAGCAATCACCAGAAAAACTAAAGCTATTCTTGCGGTCGATATTTTTGGCCACTCGGTGGATTGGACGCCAATTTTAAAAATCGGAAAGAAATATAAATTAAAAATAATTGAAGACAGTTGTGAAGCGTTGGGAGCTGAATATAAAGGCAAAAAATGCGGCACCTTTGGTCAAGCGGCTGTTTTTGCCTTTTACCCTAATAAACAAATAACCACCGGTGAAGGAGGACTGATTGTCACTAATAATAAAAAAATACATGACCTCTGTCGCAGTATGATGAATCAAGGACGTGAAGTGAAGGGAGAAACTTGGTTGGAACACGTACGTTTAGGATATAATTACCGGATGAGTGATATTAACGCGGCCCTAGGCCTGACTCAAATATTAAAAATTAAACAAATTATAAAAAAACGAGATCAAGTGGCTCAAACTTATAATCATTATTTATCTAACATTCCTAATCTTCAAATTCCCTATGTAGCTCCCTGGGCCAAAATTTCTTGGTTTGTATATGTAATCCAATTAGCTCCAAATTTCACTAGAAAAAAACGAGATCTAATCTTAAAAAAACTGCAAAAATCAGGCATTCAATGCAGTAACTATTTCCAATGTATTCATTTACAGCCGTTTTATCGAAAATTATTTGGCTATAAACGAGGTGACTTCCCTATTGCTGAATCTATTTCTGACCGAACCATTGCTTTACCTTTTTATAATGATTTAAAAGAAAAACAAATAGAGTATATTATTAAAACATTAAAAAATGTTATTCCAAAAAATAAAAAATAAATTCGAGAAGCAAAATGCGCTAAATTTGGCAATGTAAATATCACAAATCCTCCTTTTTTTGTTACTTTTTTAATTTCATATAACGCTTTTTCTTGCTCTTTGAAAGTCAGATATTGAAGTGTATCTAGGCATAGTATAACATCAAAACTATTATTTTTATAAGGACAAAATTGCATTTAAGTCACAAAGTACTGGAACAATAATAGAAAAAATTTTTCTGCCTCAAGGAAAAATGAAGGATGATCTGCTCTTCGGCCAAACCCCACGCGAATATTCTCTTAACTTCGCCTGTGTAAGAATTGACGGTTGTCCGGGCGAGTCCCTTGTCGATCCAGCCTTGACGCACCGCCTTCAGGCGAAGCGGGCCGAATTGGGCGGCGGGCGTTTTTCCGTATCTTGATCGCAAAGCACGGATGGCCGAACGGGTCCAGTCGATAGACGACGTGTGCCCGCCGCGGCCGTTCGAGAAGTAGACTTCAGCATATT
>JACZVN010000091.1 GCA_022572625.1 Patescibacteria group bacterium
GGTCCGATAACGCCCAAACAATTCATTATCCTTATTTTAACTACTGGTCTTATTTTTGTTTCTTATAAATTAGCTGATTTTACCTTATTTCTTATTGAAGCAGTGGCGATTGCCGGTATAGGAATAGCGATTGCTTTTGTTAAGGTTAATCAGCAGCCAATTTATTTTTTTCTTCTTAATGTTGGTCAAAGTTTTAAAAGACCCAGTTTAAGGATTTGGCGCAAACAATATATTTTAATAACAGAGAAAAAAGAAAAAAAATCAGACAAAAAAGAAGCCATCGTGATTTCGCGAAAACCTTTGTCAGCATCTAAACTTTCACAAATTGCTTTAACCGTCGATACTGGCGGAAGATATGAGGAAGAAATTAAATAATCAATTATTATGCCTAAATTTTCATCAACTCAAAAATATTTAGATATTGCAGAAATTAAAAATGACTGCATAGTTTTGAAGAATGGCAGTTTCCGCACTGTTTTATTAGTTTCTTCAATTAACTTTGCCCTTAAATCAGAGGAGGAACAAAAAGCAGTTATTCAGGGTTATATTCAATTTTTAAATACTTTGGATTTTCCTTTACAGATTATTATTCAATCTCGACCTTTTAATATTAAGCCGTATTTAGCCAATTTAGATCAACTCCAAAAAGAACATACGAATGAACTGCTTAAAAAACAAATGGCCGATTATTCAGATTTTATCAAAGAATTAATCGGACTGGGTGAAATAATGAGCCGGCGTTTTTACGTCGTTGTCCCTTATAATCCATTGGGCGATAAAAAAATGGGTTTTCTTTCTCGAGTTTCTGAACTTTTTAGTATCGCCACGGCCGTAAAAATTAAGAAAGATAAATTTGAAAAGTATCGCGAAACGCTTTTTAGGCGCGCTGATATAATTATTTCCGGGCTATCAGGCATGGGTATCAAAGCCGTGCCCCTTGACACTCAAAGTTTGATTGAAATTTTTTATAATATTTATAATCCGGCTGAATCAGAAATGCAAAAGTTAACTAAAATTAAAGATTTAAGAATAGAAAAATAAAATTTATGGCTATTGATCCTTCGGCTTTGTCCGAGACAAATTCACCCTCTCAAATTTCCAAAGGAAACTTAAGTGGGTTAGACAAAAAAAATAAATCTAAAGAGGAAATAAAATTGGATCAGGAACTTTTAAAAACTGAGGAAGCATATTACCGCGGCGTAGTTTCAATCCGCGATTTAATCGCCCCCTCATCTTTAAAAGTTAATCCATTATATCTTCAATTGGGCGATCGATTTTTGCGAACTATTTTTGTATCTACTTTTCCGCGTTATATCTCCGTTGGCTGGTTTGCGCCCGTTATTAACTTTAATACTTCCTTAGATATCGCCATGTTTTTTTATCCGGTTGAGGCCAAGATCATTCTTAATCAGCTAAAAAAACAAGTGGGTAATATTGAGGCTGAATTAAGTGAAGATCAGGAAAAGGGCATGCCCCGCGATCCACTTAAACAAACGGCCCTAAAAGATATTGAAAAATTGAGAGATGATATTACTACCGGTGTCGAACATTTTTTTCAATTTTCTTTATACGTTACTATCTATGCCAAAAGTACTAAAGAATTAGATGAGTTAACCGAAAAAATAGAAAGTTTATTTGCCTCCAAGCTTATTTATACCCGCCGAGCTTTTTATCAGTCTGAACAGGGGTTTGATTCTACTCTGCCATTACTTAATGATAAATTAATGGTTCCACTTAATATAAATTCATCTCCTTGTGCTGCAAGTTTTCCTTTTATTTCGGCTGACCTTACTTCAGATAACGGGGTTCTTTACGGAATTAATCGTCATAATAATAGTTTGATTCTTTTTGATCGGTTTTCCATGCCGAACGCTAATTTTGTAATTTTCGCCACTTCGGGCTCAGGAAAAAGTTATTTTACTAAGTTGGAGGTTTTGCGTTCTTTAATGCTCGGATCAGATGTGATTATCATTGATCCGGAAAAGGAGTATAAACATTTATCTGATGCGGCTGGTGGAACCTATCTTAATATTTCTTTAGCTTCAGAAGAAAAAATTAATCCATTTGATTTGCCTCGAGCCTCGAGTAAAGACGTTAAAACTACTGATCTTATTCGTTCCGGAGTTATCTCGATAAAAGGATTATTAAAAATTATGATTGGCAAGCGAATAGAAGGGGACAAAAGAGGTTTTACGCCTCAAGAAGATTCATTAATGGATCGGGCTTTATTAGAGACCTATGCCAAAAAAGACATTATCCCGGGGTGTGATTTAAGTAAAGTAACCATGCCAACCTTGAGTGATTTTCAAGAAGTTTTAGATGGTATGGAAGGCGGAGATGATTTAAGTGCAAGAATAATGAAATATACCACCGGCACTTTTTCAGGATTTTTAAACCATCCAACTAATGTTAAAATGGAGAATCAACTAGTGGTTTTTTCTGTTCGGGATCTTGAAGATGAACTAAGACCAATGGCTATTTATACTATTATTACTTATATTTGGAATGTAGTTCGTTCAAAGCTTAAGAAAAGAATTTTGCTTATTGATGAGGCTTGGTGGTTAATGCAGAATGAGGATTCAGCTAAGTTTATTTTTGCCCTAGTAAAACGTTGTCGAAAATATTATTTAGGGGTGACCACAGTTACCCAAGACGTTAACGACTTTTTAAATTCTCCCTATGGAAGAGCCATTGTTACTAATTCGGCCCTGCAGCTACTTTTAAAGCAATCACCGGCGGCGATTGATACAATCGCCAAGACTTTTATGTTAACCGAAGGAGAAAGATATTTACTTTTAGAAAGCGGGGTTGGTGAAGGTATATTTTTTGCCGGATCCAAGCACGCCGCGATTAAAATAGTCGCTTCTTATTCAGAAGATCAGTTAATCACTTCTGATCCGCGGCAATTATTAGAAATTGAACAATCCAAGCGTGAATTTGCTCAAAGCCAAGAAGAAGAAGAAAAATAAAAATTTTAATTTTTTAATTAATTATTTAATCAATAATACATATGGGAAAAAATATTATCATTATTATTATCGTCGTTGTTTTGGTCGTGGCCGGAGTAGTTTTCTTTTTATTAAATAATGATAAATTAAGCCAGGAGCCAGCTAAAAATGGTCAAATGGAGGAAGTAATCGAACCAGGGTTGGGTGGTGATGAA
>JACZVN010000092.1 GCA_022572625.1 Patescibacteria group bacterium
AAAATCTGATACTATTCTAGAGCCAATAATCAGATATTTTGACCAAGCCAGGGATAGATTACTTAGTCAAATTACGGAAGGTGATTTTATTAGACAGGAAAATGATTCACGGGTTTATCTTACCATTGGCGGCCATCGAGTTTGGCTACGAACGCCGGAGATTTTTTCCAGTGCCGGCGGGCTTTGGGATAATATTCGGACCTTTAGTTCCAAATTAGAAGTCCCTTTATTAAAATTTATTAAAAAAGCCAATGATCCGAGTGTTTACCTGGTTTCCCCGAATGGGTTTAAAAGAAGTATGCTTAATGAGCAAATTCTAAGTTCCTATGGCCATCTTTCTGAGGTGGTGACCGTGGCCGATGAAATTATTGATTTATTGCCAGATAATCAGTTAATCAGGGCTTGGGGAGATACGCGGGTTTATTTTCTTGATCAAAATATAAAAAGATGGATTACTACGCCGGATGTTTTAGAAAGATTAGGATTTAGTTTTTCAGAAGTGATTGAAGTAGATCCTCAAGAATTAGATTATTATTCAGCTGGCAACCCGCTTTTTTAATTAAATTAATAATTTATTTATATATTTAAAGATCAGGGTTCTAATTCTCTGATCTTTTTTTAAAACAAAAACACCTCTTTAAAAAAGAGATGTTTTTGGAGGGCGATCAGAGGGAATCGAACCCTCGTCACTTCTTCCACAGAGAAGTGCTCTACCATTGAGCTATGACCGCCATATTATAGTGTTTTGGCTAGTTTTTTTAAAGCCGCAGTCTTGTTTAACTTTTCCCAGGGTAAATCTAAATCATTGCGGCCAAAATGGCCATAAGCGGCCACTTGTTGGTAAATTGGCCGGCGTAATTTTAGATTTTTAATCAGCATTCCGGGCCTAAGATCAAAAACTTTTTTAACTAATCTGGCAATGAGTTCATTTTTTAACCGTCCGGTATTAAAGGTGTCAATATTAATGGCCAATGGCCGGGATACGCCGATCACATAGGCCAGTTGAATTTCAACTTTGTCGGCTAGGCCAGCCCCGACAATGTTTTTAGCCACCCAGCGCGCGCCATAACTGGCGCTGCGGTCAACTTTAGTCGGATCCTTGCCAGAAAAACAGCCACCGCCATGGCTGCCTATCCCGCCATAAGTATCAACAATAATTTTCCGGCCGGTTAGTCCGGTATCAGCGGCCGGACCACCCAAAACAAAACGGCCAGTGGCGTTGATAAAATATTTAGTTTTTTGATCAATGAATTTTTTAGGAATAATCGGAGCAATAACTTTTTTAATAATATCAGCCCTTAGTTTTTTTAATTTAACTTCTGGATCATGTTGAGCGGCTATCACAACGTTAACAATTCTTTTGGGTTGATCGTTATCATATTCAATGGTGATCTGGCTCTTGCCATCCGGCCTCAGGTATTTAAGGGTTTTATTTTTACGCACCTTAGCCAGTTGTTTAACTAATTTATGGGCCAGGACAATGGGCAAGGGCATATATTCAGGGGTTTCATTGGTGGCATAGCCATACATTAAACCTTGGTCGCCGGCTCCCAAACTAGTTAGATCTTTTTTATTTTTATGAGAAATACCGCGATTAATATCCTGCGATTGAGTATGGATAAGGGTGGAAATACCGCAAGTATCAGCCTCAAAGCCATAATCAGGGCTGGTGTACCCGATGTCAGCAATGACTTTTCTGGCAATTTCTGGGATTTCAACATATGCTCGGGTGGTAATTTCACCGGCAATGATCACAGTTCCTTTAGTGGTTAATACTTCACAGGCGACACGTGAATATGGGTCTTTAGCTAATAAAGCATCGACAATAGCGTCGGAAATTTGATCAGCCAATTTATCGGGGTGACCTTCAGTGACGGATTCAGAAGTTAGTAATTTTTTATCCATAGTTATATAATGATAATTATTGATGGTACCCCCAGTAGGAATCGAACCTACATAACCAGCTTAGAAGGCTGGTGTTCTATCCATTGAACTATGGGGGCTTGATTAACCCATTTTTCTTAAAGCAGCAATGCGTTTTTGCAGCGGCGGGTGAGTGTTAAAAAGATTGGCGGTGAAATTTTTAGTTTTGCCAAAAGGAGAGGAAATATATAGATGAGCGGTCGCCCCGTTCGCATTTTTTAAAGGTTTTGAATAATGAGAAATTTTTTCCAGGGCTTTAGCCAGGCCTTCAGGGTAGCGGGTCAAAAGGACGCCTGAAGCGTCAGCTAAATATTCTCTTTTTCGAGAAACAGCCAGTTTGATTAACTGAGCAATGATTGGTGAAAGAATCATAAAAACAATACTGGCGATTAAGATAATCATTCCAAGTGAACCCTGATTCCGGTTATTTCGACGAAAACCGCCGAATAAACCCATCCGAAACATATAATGAGAAAAAATAGAAACAATCCCGACTAAAACGACCACTAAAGTCATTAACCTAATATCATAATTTTTAATATGCGATAATTCATGAGCAATTACTCCTTCTAACTCTTCATTTTTTAATTTTTCAATTAAACCGGTAGTTAAAGCAATTGAAGCGTGTTTTGGGTCGCGGCCAGTGGCAAAAGCATTGGGAGCAGAGTCATTGATAATATAAATTTTAGGCAGAGATAAGCCAGCTGTAATACAGAGATTTTCTACTAAGCGGTAAACATAGGGATTATCTTTTTTTTTAAGGGGTTTGGCGCCGGCCGTGGCGAGCGCTATTTTATCTCCGGAAAAATAACCGGCTAAACTCATTACCACGGCAAAAAGCCCAGCGATAATTAATCCAGTATAGCCGTAAACGGTGATTTGAGAAAATAACCAGCCAAGCAGTAAAATAAAAACAATAAAAATGACAATTAAGAGTAATGATTTTTGTTTATTAGAATCAATTTGGCTATACATATTCTATGTTTTACGCTGTCGGCCATGAAAGGCCTGGTAAATTTCTCTTAAATGTTGATCAGTAATATGAGTATAGATTTGAGTGGTGGTAATATTTTTATGGCCCAGAAGTTCTTGAACCGCCCGGATGTCAGCGCCGCCGGTTAATAAATCAGTCGCGTAACTGTGCCTTAAACTGTGGACCGTTATTTTTTTATGCAAACCAGCAACTTTGACGTATTTTTTAACTAATCTTTGAATGGAGCGGGGACTTAAG